>NZ_CACVTK010000001.1:0-294791 GCF_902757105.1 Candidatus Avelusimicrobium luingense | reverse complement strand
GGATGCACCGGGTAACCAATGCGATAAATTAAATAAAGATTATCCGCCGTGCAACCAACTGATTGCCCGTGCGGATTATACCGCTACGGAAGAAAGTTGCAACCCGCCCATTCCTTGTCCGGGGGCTAGTGAACAATCCTGCGGTTGTAATAATTCAGGTACGCAAACACGTACTTGTGATACGGCAACCGGTCAATGGAGCGCTTGGAGTGCTTGTCAAGGGGTTCATTGCGAATGCGCTCCGGAAGGTGGTTATACAAATACGAGATCTTGCGGATGTAACAACTCAGGTACACAAACACGTACTTGCGACACCAACACCGGAACTTGGGGTGCTTGGGGTTCTTGTACGGTGGCGGATTGCGCATGTACTAGTGGACAGCAACAAAGTAGAGACTGTAACCAATGCGGTAGCCAAACGCGTACTTGTTCCAATGGTTTTTGGGGTGATTACGGTTCTTGTACGGCAACAAACACCCTCCTTGAGGGAGATAGTTGCTCTGATAATGGTTTAGCCGGTACAAGAGTTAAAACCTGTCAGGGAAACGGTTACTGGAGCACCAGTTGGACATGCCGGTGTAATCCGGGAGCAACCACAACGGAAACCGGTTCTTGCCCTAGTGGATATGCCGGTACAAAAACCCGAACTTGTACATGTACCAATTCGTATGACAGATCGTGCGGCAATTGGGATACTTCGGGATGTGTGGAAATAGAATGTACGGCGAATGCAACGGAATCTTGTACCCCGTCAGGAAGCGGCTATTCGTCCGGCTGTGGTACTCGGACGCATTATTGTAATACGTCTACTCACAAATGGAAAACGGGGAGTGAGGCTTATTCTTCATGTTCAGCAACGAGTTCCTGCTGCGGAACTAATCCGAGTGGAAGCGACTGTACATGTACTAATGGGTATCACGGTGTCACAAGTTATGCTTGCACCAGCCCCAATTATCAGTATGTCTATCAGGGTTGTACGTCGTGTACGGCTTCCAATCCGGGGTGTGCCACAAGGCCTGCAAATGGAGATTGGTGTTGCTATGAATACAGTAATACCAGTTATTATTGCATGAATTCTGTATCTAATAATATTACGGAGAATCATACGATAAAGTTGGATCATATAGATCCGGGGTATTCATTTAACGACACCGGAAAACGATATTCGTTCTTCTATGCGGGACTGCCCGGTTCCAACCCATGCCCGGAGGGTTCTTATCCGGTATATACTTGTGCCGTTGGTGGGCACTACAGAAATTGTACATGCGGTAATTGTACTTGTACACGCGGATAAAACTTCTGTTAAAAACAAAACAGGCCGGAGCAAACGCTCCGGCCTGTTCTATATTATCCAATTTGTATTTATTTGGCAGGGGAAGTAATCAGCCGCAGTACTGTACGGAAAGAGGCTTCCATGACATCAACATCCGCATATTCAAGCAGCGTGCCGGGATGATAATATCCGGTAAACAGTCCGGCGGCAGGCAAGCCTTTAACGGCTAATCGGGCCGCGTCGGTTGTTTGACGTGCGGCTGCTAAAAGAGGGGTCACTTCTTCGGCCTTCATAGCCGTTTGGGCACGGGTGAGCGTTTTTTCGGGCAAGGCATTTTTGACATTGGTATCTTGGCTGACAAACGTGAGCGCAAAATTCTTCCCTTTATAGTTCATGCTTTTTACCGTATTAAACGCTTGGGTTACTTCTTGCGTAAGTGTTTGCAATTCTGCTTCGGAAAATGCACGGATAATACCGGTTACTTCGCTGCGGTTACCTTGGGTGGAGATGTTATCCACGTAAATAAATCCGTTTTTGTTGGCGGTTGTTTCCGGGCGTTTATGGCGCGGGAGCAACGTGTGAAAATCGGACGCCATTAAAATGTTATCCGCAAACGGCGAATGAATAGCCGTAGATAATTGCGGGGTACGGTCTCCTTCAAAAACGGCTTTGAACTGTTTGCCGCTAAAGGTTTCGCTAACTAACTGCCCTAATTCGCCCGCATCTAACGTATAGACATAATCGGCGGGGATTTGCGCGGCATCTAACTGGGCAATCCCTTTGCCGGAATAACTGTCCGGTGTGAATACGAAATATAACGTACCATGAGGTAATTGCGAATGATCGTATAAGTATTGTACGGCGGTAAGCAGTATGGCGGCACCGGCTTTGTCATCCGCGCCCAATAATGTATCGCCGGACGCTGTGATAATTTCGTGGCCGTTTGCACGCAACAGTTGGGGGGCATTGTACGTATTAAGAACGAGTTTTTTGTCTGCATGGATGACAATCTCTCCCCCTTTATACGTATGCGTTTGCGGTTGGACATTTTGGGCACTTACGGACGGCGTTGTATCCAAATGGGCAAAAAATGCAACCGTGGGATAGTTGGCGGCGTTGCCCGGTACTTGAGCGGTGACGATTCCCGATTTATCTACTTTTACTTGCACCGCGCCGTTTTTCTTCAGTTCTTTCGCCAATTGCTTGGCCAATTTGAGTTGCCCCGGCGTGCTGGGGACTTTGTCCGTCAATTGGCTTTGCGTATTGATTTTGGCGTAGTCTGTCAAACGGGAAGCCAATTGTTTTTTGACAGGGGCTTTTTCATAACGCGACAAGACTTTCCAATCGGTTTCTTGTCCGATAGCCATAAGCGGCAAACATACAACAATCAGTGCTGTTAATAAGGTGCGTTTCATTAGTTTAAGTCCTCTAGAGAAGCGGTTACTTGTGCAAGTGCTAATTGGGCGGCGGCCAATTCGTCTTTTGTCTTTTGAATTTGTTCCGCCGGAGCGTGTTTAATAAAATTCTCTTGCGATAAACGCGCCTCGCGCGAGGCAATATTGGCTTTGGCTTGCGCTAACTCTTTTTCCAAGCGTTTGCGTTCTTTATCAAAGTCAATTAAGCCGGTAAGCGGTACATAGACCGTCAAGTTTTCAAATACCGCGGTAGCCGTTTGTTGCGGTTTGGCGGCATTGACTTCAATGGTTAAATTCTCAATTTTTGCCATTAACTTGATATAGGCGGCATAGTCGCGCACGATCGTTAAATCGTTTCCGTCTTTAGCCGAGATAACGGCAGAAATTTTAAGGCCCGGCGGCACGTTAAATTGACTGCGAATCGTGCGAATTACACGCGTTACCCCTTGGATAACGTCCATTTTTTGCACGGCATCCGGGTGGCAAAGCGTGGCCTCAAATTGCGGGTAGGTTTGGTTGAGTAAAAATTCTTCTTTTTCTCCCACATACGGCCGCAAAGACGCCGCAATTTCTTCCGTTACAAACGGAATAAGCGGGTGCAACGCTTTCAATGTACCGTACAAAATGTTCACGCACAAAGCCATAACGTGTTCTTTTTCTTGCGTCTGGAAACGTTGTTTGGCCAGTTCAATATACCAATCGCAGAAATCACCCCACAAGAAGTGATAAAGCGTATTGGCGGTCAAAGCCAAGTTGTATTTTTCAATACCTTCGCGCGCCGTTTTAACGGCATTGGTAAAGCGATCTATAATCCACTTGTCGGCCAGTTCGGTGACGTTTTTAGGCATGGCAAGCGGGCCGTTGATCCCTTCCATATTCATTAAGATAAAGCGCGAAGCATTGTAGAGTTTATTGCAGAAATTACGCGCACCGGTAATACTTTCTTCGGCGTACGGAATATCTTTACTCGGCACCGCTTGCATTAAGAGCGAAAAGCGTACGGCGTCGGTACCGTATTTGGCGGTCATATCCAACGGATCAATGACGTTGCCTTTAGACTTACTCATTTTCTGTCCGCTTTTATCGCGTACGATACCGTTCAAATATACGTCCTTAAACGGTAATTTCCCGGTAAAATCAAGCCCGGTCATTACCATACGCGCTACCCACAGGTACAAAATTTCATATCCCGTTACCATGACAGAAGTGGGGTAAAAATGTTCCATATCCGTTGTCTTTTCCGGCCAACCGAAAACGGACATCGGCCATAATGCGGACGAAAACCACGTGTCTAACACGTCGGGATCTTGCACTAAATCGTGCCCGCCGCAATGCGGACATTTCTCCGGTTTGTCAAACGACACAATCGGTTTGGCTCCGTCTTCAAAAGAAACTTTCGTGAGTTGTTCGCGGCCTTGTTGGTCGGTGGCGAAAGTGAGTCCTTTTTCGCTACAATGGCGGCAGTACCAAACGGGGATACGGTGCCCCCACCAAATTTGGCGCGAAATGCACCAATCTTGTATGTTTTTAAGCCAATTCAAAAACGGATTTTTCCAGTTGGCCGGGTGAAAGGCGAGTTTGCCCGTTTCGGCGGCTTTGATAGCCGGCGCGGCGAGTTGGTCCATTTTGACAAACCATTGTTCGCTCATAAACGGCTCAATCGTGCTGTGGCAGCGGTAGCAAGTGGAAACATTATTTGTATATTTTTCTTCTTTGACAAGCAGCCCCGCGGCGTCTAAATCTTTGACGGTTTCTTTGCGGCAGACATCTCGGTCCATGCCCAAGTATTTTTCGGGGCAGTTGATCATCTTTCCTTTATCGTTAATAACGGTCATAATGGGCAAGTTGTGGCGTTTGCCGACTTCATAGTCGGTCGCGTCGTGCGCCGGAGTGATTTTAAGTGCCCCCGTACCAAATTCCATTTCTACAGCTTCGTCGGCAATTATCGGAATAGCGCGGTTAGCCAAGGGAATAATCACTTTTTTACCAATCATTTTCGCAAAGCGTTTGTCTTTGGGGTTGACGGCAATCGCGGCGTCTGCGTAAATGGTTTCGGGCCGGGTGGTGGCAATAACAATGCCGTCCGAGCCATCCTCTCCTTTATAGCGTAAGTGCCAAAGTTTTCCGGCGTGCTGTTCGTGTTCTACTTCAATATCGGACAGTGCAGTAGAGCAGCGCACGCACCAGTTGATAAGGCGTTTGCCGCGGTAGATATATTTTTTATCCCACCATTGTTTGAAACATTCATAAACGGCTTTGGCACGTTTTTCGTCCATCGTAAAACGAATATCGCTTAAATCAAGCGCCCAGCCCATTTTGCGAAATTGGGTGTAAATAGCGTTACCGCATTCGTTGTACCATTCCCAAACGGTTTTGACAAATTCTTCGCGGCCCAGATCGTGGCGCGATTTATGTTGTTCTTTGGAAAGTTTTTTTTCAATGACGTTTTGGGTGGCAATACCGCCGTGGTCGGTGCCGGGCACCCAGTAGGCATCTTCACCAAACATGCGGTGCGCGCGGATGAGCACATCTTGTAACGTGTTGGTGGACGCATGGCCCATGTGTAAAGCCCCGGTAATATTGGGTGGGGGGATAACAATAACAAACGGTTTTTTGGTTTTATCGGCCTTGGCGGCGAATAGTTTTGCTTTTTGCCATTTTTCGGCGAGTTTTTGTTCTACTTCCTGCGGTTCATACGCTTTGGGTAACATAATTTTTTCCTCGGTTTTTGAAATTGCGTGATGTGACTTCACGCGTAACCTATATATATTTTACTAAATCTTGCGCGGCGGGAAAATTTATGTAAAAATATATTAAAGAGGTGCTTTATGACAAAAATAGGAATTATTTGTGCATTATCCCAAGAAAGCGAGCAACTGGTTTCCCGTTTGCAGACACACCGGGCCGTTAAAATCGGACCGTTTAAATTTATAAAAGGTCAGTTAAACGAATGCGAAATTGTTATATCGCAGTGTGGTATGGGCAAAGTCAATGCGGCTATCGGTACACTGGAGATGATTAAAAATTTTGCCCCCGATTATATTATCAATTCCGGGGTGGCGGGGGGACTTAACTCCGCGCTCAACACGTTAGACAGCGTGATCGGTACGCAATATGTATATCACGATATGTGGTGCGGCGAAGGTAACGAGTACGGGCAAGTGCAAGATTTGCCGACTTATTTCTCGGCTTCACCGGTTTTGTTATCTGTGGCAGAGCGCGCCTATGAAAAAACACCGCATGCCGTGCATACGGGGCTTATCTGTACGGGCGACCAATTTGTATCCGGGGCTGAACCGGTTGCAAAAATTTTGAAACATTTTCCGCAAGCACTCGCCTGTGATATGGAATCAACTGCGATTGCCCAAGTGTGTTATCGTTATGATGTTCCGTTCTTATGTATGCGTCTGATTAGTGATGTGGCGGGAAAACACGAAACTAACCAAACGCAATATGATAATTTTTGGCAGACCATGGCTCATACGGGTTTTGAACGGACGTGGGCCTTATTGTTAGCGTTAACGGAGGAATTTGCGAATGAATAAAATTCCCAGTTTTGAAGTGGACCACGAAAAATTAAACCCGGGTATTTATGTGGCCCGGCGCGACCAAATGGGGCCCAAAGTGGTAACTACTTTTGACGTACGCTTAAAAGCCCCGTACCGCCAAACCCCGCTTACTCCGGCCATTATTCATACGCTGGAGCATTTAGGTGCGGTATATTTGCGCGAACATTCTTCGTGGGCTGATAAAGTATTGTATTGGGGGCCGATGGGTTGCCAAACCGGATTTGATTTACTGATTGCCGGAACATGGGAAGCCGCGGATGCGGTTTCGTTACTGTGCGAAGCATTTTTATTTATCGCTAATTTTGAGGGAGAAATCCCCGGGGCTAAATACGCATGGGAATGCGGCAATTACCGCTTGCATGATTTAGACGGAGCCAAACGCGAAGCGCGTGCTTTTGCCGAAGTGCTGGCTAATTGGACACCGCAAGACAGCGTGTATCCGCGCCGGGCTAATTGATTTTACAACTATGAATCAGCCGCAGTCGGAGATTATTGAGCCGGAAATTATTGATGAAACGGGCCAAGTGATTTCGCCCACTGCTCCAAAAGACCACGCCCGTGTGCAAGGTGATAACGGCGGACTTTTGGGGGGACTGTTAGTCCTGACCGTAGGTTTTTTGGCGACGGTGGCAGTAATACTTTTTAGCGTATGTATTTTAGTACCGCTGATGCTTTTAGGGCGGTTGTTTGGTTTTCTTTTCGGTTCATCCCGACGGTAAATTTTTCAAGCCGGTTATAATTTGCTATAATAAAAAGGTAGTTTTAATCACTCCGATTTTGGAGAGGTGGCCGAGTGGTTGAAGGCACAGTCCTGGAAAGACTGCATACGGGAAACCGTATCGAGAGTTCGAATCTCTCCCTCTCCGTATGAATTAAAAAAGCACCCGAAAGGGTGTTTTTTTAATTCATAAAGAGAGAGTGAAAGCGACACCAACTGCTTGGTGTCGCGTAGAGATTCGAAAGGCGCAGCGATGTACGAGTTTTGCCATTAGGCAAAGGCGAGTACCGCGAGCCGGGGTCGCGAGAGCGTAGCGTCAGCGAAGCGACTTGTGACCGAATCTCTCTGTAAAAATTTAGTATCATTTATCAATATTCTTTCTGTGTTACATTTTGTTAAATATATAAAAGGAATAACCCTATGAAAAATAATTTCTCTCATCCCGCAAACGGTTTTACGTTAATTGAATTGTTAGTGGTTGTTTTGATTATCGGTATTTTAGCGTCGGTAGCCTTGCCGCAATACACAAAAGCGGTGGAAAAGAGCCGTGCCACGCAAGCCCTTACCTTGCTCAAAAGTGTGTATCAGGCTCAGTTGGCTTATAAAATGGCTAATGGCGCGTTCGCTTCTTCTTTTGATGAATTGGATATTGATGTGCCGTGGACAGGCACAACCAAATGGGCCTCCGATGTTACAGGGGAAGTGCGTTCGAATGGGGATTGGTCATTACAAATGCATCAAGGGCAAGATAACGTAAATCTTTTGATGGGCCGAATTAGCGGGAAATATAAAGGAGCCGGGTTTTTCATTCTCCCTTCCCAAACGCTGGGCAACGGTCAAACGACACAAACAGATGTTTTTTACTGCGGCGAAAGAACAAGTGCCGGGATAGTCTTTTCAGGGGCGGCAGGTTCGTATTGCACAAAAGTGATGCAAGCCCCCTATGATAGAAGTTCGGGATCTGCGCGCTACTATTTATTACCGTATTAAAAAAACAGTTCCGCCAGCCAGAACGATAAAATCATACCGATAGAATAACTTGTTACGTTCATGGTGATGGCAAGCATAAAGGCATCTTTTAAGGCAAGTTTGCGGATGTTCATCAGCCGGATAATCAGCATTTCGGCTACTACATAAAATATCCATAAAAACGCCGTATCTGACGCATACCACGCTAGCAATATCCACGATACTGCCATCGTTACTACATTGGCTACGGCTACACTCCACAAAATCGTAAAACTTTTTTGCGTGTACATCAAATACGCCGCCGCGGCGATGAGTTCTAACAGTAAAACTAAAAATAAAGAGAATAAGGCATCGGCTCTGGCCCAAGCGCCTAAATCGGGTGTAACATTGGAAGGTTCTACCGTCAGTTTATCTTTATCTACATATACGTTATAACGTGCGCGTAATTTGTGCGCGGCGGGGAAGATATTACTTTCCCGTTTTGTTCCGTCGGTAAATGCGATGACTAATTTTTGGAAATCACTATATTCGTACGCTACTGAAAAACAATTCCCTGCTTTGCAATATAATTTTTGCAAGCCATAATGTCCCAGCGGTTTGCTCTCTAAACATTGGTTATCCGTACATTGAATTTGTTCACTGAGTAACGGATCGATAAGTGGTTTATTTTGCGTATTGTAAATAAACGAAAATTCCATTTCCGGTTTGGGTGATACATCCGCCCAGGCGATTAACGGAAGAAACAGCAGAAGGGATAAAAATAATTTTTTCATTGTAAAGCGTCCTTTTTTTGTATTATAACATTATAAGAGAAAAGGGGGAAACAAAATGTTACTGACAAAAACTCAACTTGAAAAATATGCCCAAGTAATGATTTGGGCCTTAAAGACCGCGCGTCGCAACGGAAAATATAAACCTTACGACGTAGTTTTGCTCCGCACCGATATCGCCGCGATGCCGCTTGCCCAAGAAATTTATAACCAACTATTGGCGCAACGCCTGCAGCCGGTGTTGCGTTTTAATACGCCTGAAAATATGGCGAAAAATTTTTATATGACGGCTGATAAAAAACAACTGTCATTTATTGCTCCCGGTGAAAAAGAATTTCAAAGCGGTATTAACGGACTCATTTCATTGCGTGCACCGGAAGATTTGACGTATTTGAAACAAGTAGAACCTTCCCGCATTGCGCAAACAGCCGTAGCGCATAAACCCTTGCGCGAAATTTTAGACGTGCGCGAACAAAAGGGGCAATTTTCGTGGACGTTGTGCAATTACCCGACGGAAGAACTCGCCAAACGCGCCGGACTTTCCGCCAAAGAATATGCTAACCAAGTGGCGCGCGCGTGTTTCTTAAATGAAAAAGATCCGGTCAAAAAATGGGCGGAAGTAACGAAACAAATTACCGAAATCGGATTGTGGCTTTCGTCTCTTCCGATAGAAACACTGCACATTGAATCGGCCCACATGGACTTTGAAGTGTTAGTGGGCGAAAAACGTAAATTTATTGCCGGTGGCGGGTGCAACGTGCCGTCGTTTGAAATTTTCACCTCACCCGATTGGCGCGGTACAAAAGGTGTATATTTTGCCGATTTGTCGTCGTATCGCAGCGGTAATTACGTGAAAGGCGTACGGTTGGAATTTAAGAAAGGGCGCGTTATTAAAGCCGATGCCGAAAAAGGCGGCGACTTTGTGCGCAAGATGCTAGCCATGGACCGCGGCGCCAGCCAAATCGGCGAGTTTTCGCTTACTGATCGTCGTTTCTCTAAAATCACTAAATTTATGGCGGATATCTTGTACGATGAAAACTTCGGCGGGAAATACGGTAACTGCCACGTGGCCGTCGGCGCCAGTTACGCCGATACTTACACCGGGCCGCAAAGCGATATGACTAAAGAATTCAAAAAGAAACTCGGCTTTAACGATTCGTCATTACATTGGGATTTAATCAATACCGAAGACAAACGCGTTACCGCTAAACTCAAAAACGGTACCACGGTAACCGTGTACGAAAAAGGCGAGTTTAGTTATTGATAGTCATTTCGGATAAATAAAAATCCCCGCTCCAACGAGCGGGGATTTTTTCTTCAAACCAAATACTTAAATCTCTTTATGCAGAACTTTTAACGTGGCTTTTTCTTTAGCCACCGGCAAACACTCTTGCACGCGGTAGTGTTGATTGCGCGTTAATTGTTTCAAATCTTCAATATCTTTTTCAGAAAGGACTTCAGTGTCGTAGGTGGTGCGGAACTCATATTCAAGCCCGCTTTGGCGGATAAGTTCCATGGATTGCAAGATAATTTCCGGATTGGTCATGATACCGGTGATTTGGCTGTATTTTTCTAGCGGGGCTTTTAAGTCCATGGCGATATAATCAACCAGCCCGCCGTCAATTAACTGATGAATCATAGCCGGGCGCGAGCCGTTGGTATCTAACTTGATTTTATAGCCCAGTTTTTTAACTTCGGCCATAAACTCGGGCAAGTCGTCAAATAGGGTAGGTTCCCCGCCGGAAACAACAACGCCCTCCAAGGTTCCTTGGCGGCGTTGTAAAAAGGACATAATTTCTTCGTGGGGGACGGTTTCGGTAAATAAATGCGGATATACTAATTCCGGATTGTGGCAATAGCGGCAACGAAAATTACATCCTTGTGTAAATACTACTGCCGCCGGCCGGCCCGGAAAATCAATCAGCGTAAATTTGATAAGTCCGCCAAATTTCACCTTGCCGTGCCCCCTGAAAAAACTTATTTATCGCTGGCGCAATCGCAACCGCAAGAGCAGTTGCAGTTGTTGACGTTCATGTTTTTGCGCATACCGAATTCTTCTTTTTTACCTTTGTTCCAGTTTTGTACCGGGCGCAGGTAGCCTACTACGCGGGAGTACACTTCACATTTGGAACCGTGAACGTCGTTCATTTCTTTTTTAAGTTCGGAAATCTTGTTTTCTACTGCTTGTTTTTCTTGTGCGGTCATACTAATTCTCCTTATTGTATTTATCCGGTCTTGCCGGGTGAAACGGGCCCGTGATTACCCGTTTCATTATTATGTATTTTTAGAGTTGCGGGTGCAACTGCTTTTTTAGATTACAACTAACCCAAAAAAGGTATGTTATTTGCTGTAAAGTTGTTCTTCCAGCATTTTCACCTTACGGTCTAACTCCTGCATACGTTCGGCTTTACACTTGGGGCATTCAAAATGTTCGCCTTCAATGTAGCCGCACTTGGGGCAGACGCTAAACGTAGGTGTGATGGAGAAGTACGGCAACGTATATTTTTCACATACGGTGCGGATGAACTTCTTCATTGCTTCCAAATCTTTGATGCGCTCACCGGTAAAGATATGTTGTACCGTTCCGCCGGTGTATTTGGATTGGATGGTGCTTTGCAAGTCCAACATTTCAAATACGTCGTCGGTATAGTTAACCGGCAGTTGCGAAGAGTTGGTATAGAAAGGTTGGTGACCTTGTTTATACATTTCTTCGTTAGCGCAGATGATATCCGGGTAACGTTCCTTATCTAATTTAGCCAAGCGGTACGAAGTCCCTTCGGCCGGGGTGGCTTCCAGGTTGTAGTTGTTACCGGTTTCTTCTTGAAATTTAACTAATGTCTCACGCATAAACGTAAGCACTTTTTCGGCAAATTTGCGGCCTTTTTCCGAGCCGATATCTTCGCCGATTAAATTGAGGGATGCTTCGTTTAAGCCCACCAGACCGATCGTGGAGAAGTGGTTTTTCCAATACTCGTTAAAGCGTTGGCGTACCGAGCGCAAATAGAAACTCATATACGGATATAAGTTTCCGCGCGTGAAGCGTTCAATGACTTTGCGTTTGATTTCCAAACTCGTCTTGGCCACTTCCATGCGGTCTTTTAAGTTGGCAAAAAATTCTTCTTCGTTTTTGGATAAATATCCTAAGCGCGGTAAGTTAATAGTTACTACGCCGATAGAACCCGTTAACGGAGCCGAGCCGAAAAGTCCGCCGCCGCGTTTTCTCAATTCGCGGTTGTCAATGCGCAAACGGCAGCACATGGAACGTGCATCTTCGGGGTTCATATCCGAATTGATGAAGTTGGCGAAGTACGGGATACCGTATTTTGCAGTCATTTCCCACAGCGGAGAAAGTTTGGGGTTATCCCAATCAAAATCACGCGTAATATTATAAGTAGGAATCGGGAACGTGAACACGCGGCCTTTGGCATCGCCCGCGAGCATTACTTCGCAGAAGGCGCGGTTGAGCATGTCCATTTCGTTTTGGAATTCGCCGTAGGTTTTGTCTTGCAATTTTCCGCCGATGATAACCGGTTGGTCCTTATAATAAGAAGGAACGGTTAAATCTAACGTCAAGTTGGTAAACGGCGTTTGGAAACCGACGCGGGTCGGCACGTTGACGTTAAATAAAAATTCTTGAAGGGCTTGTTTTACTTCGTCATACGTAAGTTTATCGTAATAGATAAACGGAGCCAATAAGGTGTCAAAGTTGCTAAATGCTTGCGCACCGGCCGATTCACCTTGCAACGTGTAGAAGAAATTGACTACTTGGCCTAACGCAGTGCGTAAGTGTTTGGCGGGTTTGCTTTCGGCTTTTCCGACGACACCGGTAAAACCGCTTAACAATAAATCTTGCAAATCCCAACCGACGCAGTAAGCACCGAGAAGTCCCAAATCGTGCAAGTGGAAATCCCCTTCCGAGTGCATCCGTTTTACATTGGCCGGATAAATTTTATTTAACCAATATACTTTGCTGATTTCCGAAGAAATGTAGTTGTTTAAGCCTTGGAGCGAATAGCCCATGTTGCTGTTTTCGTTGACTTGCCAGTCAATTTGTTGCAAGTATTGGTCCACTAAATCTACGTTAAATTTGGACGAAATTTCACGCATGCGGGCGTGTTGGTCGCGGTACAAGATGTAAGCCTTGGCTGTTTTGTGGTGGTTAGAAGTAAGTAACACATCTTCAACGATATCTTGTACGTTTTCTACGTTGGGGATCTTATCCGAATAAAGTTGTTGGATAATGTTAATGACGCGAATCGTTAACTTTTTAGCAGTTTCTTCATCAAATTCGCCGGTTGCTTCTGCTGCTTTGGCGATAGCTTTTGTAATTTTGCGCGAATCAAAGGGCTGAACAGAACCGTCACGCTTGACGATTTGAGTAATAACTTCCGAGTTTTCCATAAATGTCTTCCTAGGTAAAAATGTCCGCGGATAAGTCGCGGCTCTTAAGATTTTGACAAAAACAAACAAAAAATGCAAATTACGACGATAGAATAATTTGTGACAACTGTATAAAAAAGTTATTTCCGTCGGGAAAAAATTATTTTTTATGTGCCAACTCTTTTTTTTGCTGTTTTTTGCTTATTAGTAATTATTACTAATAAAGAAATGTTTGTCAATATAATTTAGTATTTTAGCGAAAAAATAGGCAAAATAAGGGCTTGACGTTCCCAGCGCAAACTGATTAAATGTAAGAAACTTATTATATAAGGGGGAAAACTTATGGATTTATACCAAGGTTGTGTACTCGTGGCCGTAGTGGCTTTTGTGGTACTCGTCATTTTTGCGATTCGCACGCTGATTCAAATTTTACATACGGCACAAGCCGTAGAGTATTTGGCCATTTCCACGGCGGAAAAAGTGGATAAAACGCAAAGCACGTTTGTGCTTTTGGACAATGTGTCCTCGTTTTTAGATTCGGGAATATTTAAGGTTGCTAAAACGGGAATGGAGATATTTCGGCATTTCCACAAAGAGAAATAAATTACCTAATTATTCACTACTTGTAACAGAGCCCCCGGTTAATCCGGGGGGTTCTTTTTTTGTATTTCTTCGTCGGAAAAAGTTTTACTTGACATCGTTTTTTTTTTTGTTAAGATTTTGTTTGTCGGAATATTTTGACAAATAAGGAGCAAAAGTATGAAAAAACAAATGTCGGGCCGTTTAGGCGGTTTTACGTTAATAGAATTATTGGTAGTAGTTTTGATTATCGGTATTTTAGCGGCGGTGGCTTTACCACAATATCAAAAAGCGGTGGAAAAAGCGCGTATGACGGAAGCGGTTACTATGGTGCGGACGATTGCTAACGCCAATCAGGCTTTTTATATGGCCAACGGACGATATGCTACGCAAGATGAAATGGAATTATTGGATATAGAGGTGCCCGGCTCTCTTACTACGAGCTTGGGTGGCAAACGTATCCAAACGAAATATTTTATTTATTCGCCTTCAGGTGACGGAGGAGCACAACTGGCAGTTGCCCAACATGTCGCTCAAAATGGAAGTGGGGATGTGTATTATATTTTTGTGATGCCCAACTCCCCAAATCGCGTGGATTGCTCTGCCTATCCTAATGGAACGGCTACGGCTATCCAACGCAAATTGTGTCAGCAATTATCGGCTACGGGTTCGTTATAGGTTAATTCATCCACCAAGTAGCGGCGGTTAAATAAGTAGCAAAAGCAAGCCATAATCCATACGGTACAAGTAGCCAGGCGGCTACGCGGCTAATGGGCCACAAGGCGCGAAACAAAAAAACCAGCGCAATCAGCATGGCAACAATCAACACAAGGGCCCCCAACAAACTATGCGCGCCGAAAAACACCGGCGTCCAACACGCGTTTAAGGCCAGTTGCAACACAAACAGCATCATTGCCCGGCCGTGTAATTTTTCGCGAAATGTTAAAAACGCACTGATTCCCAACAGAATATATAATACACTCCACATAACGCCGAACACCGCTTCGGGCGGGGAGAACGTTGGGTGCATCAAAGAACGGTACCACGTCATATTGTTAAAGACATAGGATACTCCTACTATGCCGGGTAATTGGCAAATCGCTAACCAAACTACTAATTTAATCAAAGAAAGTATGTTCATAGGGGTATGGTAAATTTTTCACTAACTTTCGTAAAGGGGAAAAAAGTATTAGTTTCGGCCCGAAACGGTAAAAAAATGGTAAAATAATCATAAGTATTTTTTATAGATGTACTAAGGAAACCATATGGATACTAAACTAATTAGAGAAGTAACCGACTGGCTTAAAACTACCGATTTAGCCGAATTTTGTTATGAAAACAATGGCGATTCTATTGAAATTAAAACGCAAGAAGCATTACCCGAACCGGCGCAATTTGCTTGCTCGCTTAGCGCGGTAACGTCGCCGGCGGTTGGCATTTATCACGCCGCCGAAAAAGGCCAAAATCTTACACTTACCGAAGGCCAAATCATTGAGAAAGGTGCTCCGTTAGGTATTGTGGAAACTTTTTCTAAAAAACATAAAATCACGGCGCCCGTTACCGGTAAATTACGTGTAGTAGCCGCGCAGGAAGGCAATGTGGTAGAGTTTGGGTTGCCGCTATTTTTTATTGAGCCGCAGGAGAAATAAATGGCGAGCGATTTGAAAATTACTCCGTTTCAAAAAGTGCTTATCGCTAACCGCGGCGAGATTGCCCTTCGTATTATCCGCACCTTAAAAGAAATGAATATCCAATCGGTGGCTGTTTATTCACAAGCCGACCGCAATAGTTTGCATGTGCGTTTGGCCGACGAAGCCGTTTGCATTGGGGCCGCCCCGTCGTTGCAAAGTTACTTAAATATAGATGCTATTTTAACGGCCGCGAAACTTACCGGCGCCGATGCAATTCACCCGGGGTATGGGTTTTTATCGGAAAATGCCGAATTTGCCAACGCTGTTGCTGTTGCGGGGCTTACCTTTATCGGGCCGGATGCTACATCTATTGCCCACTTGGGCGAAAAAGCCACCGCGCGAGCCATGGCGGTAAAAGCCGGCGTGCCGGTAACACCCGGATCTGATGGCGTCGTCGGTAAAAATTACAAAGAAGTAGCGCGCAAAATCGGTTTTCCGCTGATGATTAAAGCCGCGCTCGGCGGCGGCGGAAAAGGTATGCGCGCGTGTTATAAAGAAGAAGATTTAGACCGTATGCTTAAAACCGCGCAGGCCGAAGCGCGTGCTAACTTTGGCGACGATCGGATGTATTTTGAAAAACTCGTTTTGAATCCGCGCCATATTGAAGTGCAAGTGGCTGCCGATAATTATGGAAACGTCGTTGCCTTTGCCGAACGTGATTGCAGTTTGCAACGCCGCCACCAAAAACTCGTGGAAGAATCGCCCTCACCGTTCGTAGATGAACAAACACGCGTGAGATTGCAAGAAGCCGCATGCAAACTCGTCAAAGCCGCCTCGTACCGCGGCGTGGGAACAGTGGAATTTTTAATGGCACCCACGAAAGAATTTTATTTTATGGAAGTTAATACGCGTTTGCAAGTGGAGCACCCGGTAACGGAAGAAGTATGTGGGCAAGACCTTGTCAAATTACAAATTCAACTGGCACAAGGTGAAAAGTTGCCGCTTACCCAAAAAGAAGCCAGCGTTATTAACTGCCACGCCATCGAACACCGCATTAATGCCGAAGACAGCGAACACAATTTCGCTCCTTGTCCCGGTACGATTAGCCAATGGACATTACCCGGCGGATTAGGCGTTCGTTTGGATAGCCACGTTTATACAGGCTACGCAATCCCGACGTATTACGACAGTTTGATTGCCAAACTGATTGTTACCGCGCCCGACCGCGCCCGCGCGTTAGCGCGCAGCCGCCGGTGTTTGAAAGAATTTACGGTTAGCGGTATAAAAACGACGATCCCCTTTCATCAGAAAATTTTAAATAACCCCGATTTTATTACCGGAAATACCGATACGGGATTTATTGAACGGATGCTTAAAGAAGATGAAAGCAAAAAGTAAAATTTTAGGGCCGCGTCAGTTAAAAACGTGGGTAGAAAATGCCCGTAAAAAAGGGCAAAAAATCGTTTTTACTAACGGTTGTTTTGATATTTTACATGCCGGACATGTCAGCGTATTAGAG
Organism: Candidatus Avelusimicrobium luingense; assembly: GCF_902757105.1. Lineage (NCBI taxonomy): Bacteria > Pseudomonadati > Elusimicrobiota > Elusimicrobia > Elusimicrobiales > Elusimicrobiaceae > Candidatus Avelusimicrobium > Candidatus Avelusimicrobium luingense. Next base: position 277,968 of record NZ_CACVTK010000001.1, on the reverse strand, counting down.
TTTGCGCGCAGCAAAGGCGACGCGCTGATTGTGGGGCTTAACAGTGATGCATCCGTGCGCCGCTTGAAAGGCCCGACTCGTCCCGTCAATACGCAAAGTGACCGAGCCTTGGTGTTAGCCGCCTTGGAAAGCGTGAGTGCGGTATGTATTTTTGACGAAGATACGCCGTATAATTTAATTAAAAATGTCTGCCCGGACGTGCTCGTCAAGGGCGGAGATTACAAGCCGAGTGAAATTGTCGGCCGTGAATTTGCAAAAAAAGTAGTGCGTTTTGCCTTGTTAAAAGGACGTTCTACTACAAACATTATTAAAAAAGTAAGCAAGTAGCATAGTTTATGCGTTGTGAGAGGATAACCAGTATGGCTGATATTTTTGAGAAGTGCAGAAATTACAAAGACGCCAAAATTGCGATGCGTATGGGCATTTACGGCTATTTCCAACCGATTGAATCGGCCCAAGGACCGGAAGTAATTTTAGACGGCAAAACCTATATCATGGCAGGTTCTAACAACTATTTGGGTTTAGCCAATGACCCCGAGATGAAAAAAGCCGCTGTGGAAGCGGTGCAGAAATACGGTACCGGTGTGGCCGGATCTCGCTTACTCAACGGAAACACAAAACTCGCCGATAATTTAGAGAAAAAATTAGCCCAATTCAAACGCAAACAAGCCGGACTTTTATTCGCCACAGGTTATCAAATGAATTTAGGTGTCGTGTCGTGCTTAATGAAAAAAGGTGACTATGCTATTGTGGATAAATTAGACCATGCCAGCATTTTGGACGGTGTTAAAATGTCCGAAGGCGAAATGGTTCGCTTTAAGCACAACGATATGGCCGATTTGGAACGTGTGTTGGCTAAAATCCCCGCCGATGCCGGAAAACTGATTATTATAGATGGCGTGTTTAGTATGGAAGGGGATATTTGCCCGCTACCCGATATTGTTAAAATCGGTAAAAAATACGGTGCGCGTATTATGGTAGATGACGCGCATGCTACGGGTATTATCGGTAAAACGGGGCGCGGTACGTGCGAGTATTTCGGTTTGGAAAACGGTGAAGTAGATTTAATCGTCGGTACCTGCTCTAAAACGTTTGCTACGGTCGGCGGATTTGTGGTGGGCGATGAAGATGTTATCCACTATATGCGTCACAACGCACGCAGTCAGATTTTCTCGGCTTCTATGCCGCCGTCTTGTATTGCTTCTATTACAAAAGCGTTGGAACTGATTGAAAACGATACGTCACGGCGCGATAATCTGTTCCGTTTGACGGCGAAACTCAAAAAAGGCCTGGAAGATTTGGGCTACGATTTGGGCACCAGCACTACGCCGATTTTGCCCGTCCACGTCGGTAGTAATGAAAACTGCTTTAAGATGTGGCGTGCGTTGCATGAACTGGGCATTTTCGCTAACCCGGTCATTAGTCCCGCGGTGCCGCCCGGACACGCACTGATGCGTTTGACCTTGATGGCGACACATACGGATGAACATGTCCAAAAAATCGTGGACGCTTTTGCACAAGCGGGCCGCGCGATTGGTATTATTAAATAATATAGATTGTCAAAACCCCGCCTTGTGCGGGGTTTTTCTTTACGAAAATTATGCAGATTAAAGAAATTTCTTCCCCGGCAGAATTAAACGCCTTTATTGAGTTCCCCTTTACCTTATATAAAGATAATCCGTATTGGGTGGGGGAATTAAAAGCCGATACCCGGCATTTATTGGATGAAAAAAACCCATTTTGGGCGTCTGCTTCGCGCGCGCTTTTTATGGCGTATGAGGGGGAAAAACCCGTCGGGCGCATTATGGCGCTTGTCAATCGTGCGCACAACGAATATCATAAAGAAAATATCGGATTCTTCGGATTTTTTGACTCAATTAACGATGAGAAAGTTTCTTCTGCTTTATTTCAAGCCGCACAAGGTTGGCTCAAAAAACAAGGCGTAGAAAAAATGCGCGGCCCGGCTAATCCGTCCAGCAATCACGTCTACGGACTGCTCGTAGATAGTTTTGACAGTATGCCCGCCATTATGATGCCGTACAATTTTGCCTATTACGCGGGTTTAATAGAAAAGGCCGGTTTAACAAAAGTAAAAGATTTGTTGGCGTTTTACCGCACCAAAGACGATGTCTTTTCCGAGCGGTTTTTGAAAGTGTGTGCCCGGTGTGAACGCGCCAAAGGCATTACGCTGCGCCGTTTGAATTTGAAAAACATTGACGAAGAAGCCGAAATCATCCGCAAGATTTACAATGCCGCATGGGCCGAAAATTGGGGATTTGTGCCGTTAACCAAACAAGGGATGGCCGATATCGTCAAAGAATTAAAACCCATTATCCGCATAGAAGGCACTTGCGTTATTGAAGAAAACGGTGTTCCGGCCGGCTTTTATATTTGTATTCCCAATATGAATCACGTGCTTAAAATTTTGCGCGGAAGTTTGAAAAATCCGTGGCGCGTGTTAAAAGCCTTGTGGGCGTGGAAACATATTAAGGATGCGCGGCTGATTATGCTGGGTGTGATGCCGGAATTTAGAAAACGCGGTCTTGATTTAATTTTAATTAAGCATATCGTTACCCACGGGGTAGCCGTATGGAACGCGGCCGAACTTTCGTGGGTGTTAGAAGATAACGCCGGGATGATTCGCGGCATAGAAGAATGCGGTTGCCACCTGTATAAACGCTACCGTGTGTATCAAAAAGACTTATAAGTCATACTTCTTACAATAAAAACCCCCGGCTTGCGGCCGGGGGTTTTTTAAAGTGAATTTGAATTAACTTATTTGGCTAATTCTTTCCACGCTTTTTGTTCGTCTTTGAACGCTTGTTTAGCATCTTTGGCGGTTTGTTTGACTTCCGCTTTTTTGGCTTTTACATCGGCTTTAGCGTTTTTGACGTTGTTTTTTACTTCGGCCTTTTTGGCTTTAGCGTCGGCTTTGGCTTGTTCGGCTTGAGCCTTAGCGGCTGCTTTTTGTGCTTTGGCTTGGGCTTTGGCTTGTTCTTTTTGGGCTTTAGCTTCAGCCTTGGCTTGTTCGGCTTTGGCTTTAGCATCGGCCTTGGCTTGTTTGGCTTGGGCTTTAGCGTCGGCTTTGGCTTGTTCGGCTTGGGCTTTTCTGGCCGCGGCTTGTTGTTTGGCCTCTTCTTTGCGGGCTTGAGCGTTGGCTTTTAATTCTTCTTTTTTAGCCTTGGCTTGGGCTTTAACGTCTTCTACCGCAGAATTGTTTTGAGCGGCTTGTTGTTGGGCTTTAACGGCTTTTACTTTTTTGGCTGCGGCCGCTTTTTGTGCTTGAACATTTTTGCGCAAGTTGCTAATTTTAGACAACGTGCAGTTGTTTACACAGGTAACGTCCATCGAGGCGCATCCGCAATCATCGGCATACGCGGCAACAGCGGCTAAACCACATACCGCAAATAAAGCAATAATTTTTTTCATGCTGATTTTTCTCCTTTGTAATTTGCAATAGATTTTTTCTACCTTTTTATTGTACTAAATTTATGTGTTTTTCTGCGTTATTTCCGTCAATTTAGTAAAATATATCTATGGAAACTGTAGTTGCACAAACCCCATTGTGGGTAAATATATTGTTAGGAATTATCGTCATAAATTTGCTCGTTTGGCCGCTTACGTCAAGATGGGTAGAAAGCCACTTGGAAATTTTTTTACTTAGCGTAGGGGCAACGGCCGTTACCGTCAGTGGGGGGTGGAGTGTTGATTTTCTCTACGAAACCTTAAAATATCCGGTCAATGTAGCCTTTATTGTATTAGTTGTCAGTGTGATTTTTAATAATTACTCACGCTATATTTTTCGCGTATTATTTACCTTTTTTAAGGCCTTGGAGCCGCGCTATAGTTTTGCATTACTGATTTTTGTGTTGGGTTTGTCGTCGTCTTTAGTAAGCGTGACGGTGTCGGCGCTCGTGTTGGCCGAAGTGTTAAAAGTGGTTAATTTGGAGCACCGCCAAACGGTTTTTATTACGGTTTTTGCCTGCTATGCCATTGGGTTAGGCGCCGTACTCACCCCACTGGCCGAACCGATGGGCCTTGTGATGAAACAGGCGCTTTCCGAACCACCTTATAATGCCGATTTCTTTTTTGCCTTACGCCATTTTGCCGGTTGGATATTACCCGGGGTGGCCGTATTGGCGATAGCCGCCGGATATACTGCGCGTCATGCCGGCACGGGGTTGCAAATGTATATCCGGGAAGATAAAGAAACATACAGTTCCGTTTTACGTCGTACTTGGCATATTTATATGTTCGTGGCGGCGTTGCATTTAATTAGCACGGGCTTGCGGCCGCTGGCCCAAAGTACGATAGCCCATCTCGGCGGGAAAATACTGTTTTTTGCCAATGCGGTGTCGGTTATCATTGATAACGCTACGCTTGCCGCAATTGAAATTGTGCCTACCATTTCCCCGACCGATTTAACGTATATGGTTATCGGATTGGCGGCCTTTGGCAGTATGCTCGTGCAGGGTAATTTGCCCAACATTGTAGCGGCTGAAAAACTGGGTATCAAAAGCCGTGAATGGGCGCGTGTAGCCGTACCGACCGGATTACTGCTTATGGGGGGCTATTTTATTGCCCTGTGTATTTTGCTATAATAAGAAAAGACGGTTTTTCCGTCTTAATGAACTAACGATTTGTTTTTGTAGTAAACTTCTATAGGAGAACTTATGTCAGATAGATTCGCACCCGCGGCGCAAATCTTAAAAGAAAATAATTACGATAGCGCCAAGTTAATTCCCATCTTGCAAAAAGTGCAAGATGCCTACCACTTCCTTCCGGAAGATATCATGCGTTATATTGCTAACGAACTCAAAATTTCGCCCGCTAAAGTATTTGGCGTGGCGACGTTTTTTGCCCATTTCGCTATTACCCCCAAAGGCAAACACATTATCCGCGTTTGCAACGGGACGGCTTGCCACGTAAAAGGTTCGGCCGGCATTATTGACGCTGTCAAAAAGAAACTTAAACTTAAAGACGGACAAGAAACGACCGAAGATTTACTTTTTACATTGGAATGCGTTTCCTGTTTAGGGGCGTGCGGGTTGGCCCCGGTAATGGTGGTGGACGAAGTTGTCCACGGTCAAGTGACTCCGGCCAAAGCCGAAGAACTCATTGACGAAGTCCTCAAAGCGGAGGCCAAATAAGTATGGCAACGAAAGATATTGAAAAAATCGCAAAAGATTTTAATGATGCCTATAAAAATATTAAAAACCGTATCGTCATTTGCGGCGGTACCGGTTGTATTGCCGGCGGTTCGCTGGATGTATATAAGGCGTTCCAAACGGAAATGGAAAAACGCGGTATCGCGTGCAGTGTAGAAGTTTCCAAAGGTTGCCGTGAAAACTATTTAAGTTTAAGCGGTTGCCGCGGTTTCTGTGCACAAGGGCCGCTCGTGAGCGTGGGCGATATTTTCTACACCAAAGTAAAAGCAGCCGACGTTCCGGAAATTATTGAAAAAACCTTGCTCAAAGGCGAAGTCATTGACCGCTTGTTATATCACAATCCGGCCAATAACCAAAAGTCCAAAACCGTAGCCGAAATTCCGTTTTATGCTAAACAACAACGCATTTTGCTCGCCGATTGCGGACGCATCAACCCCGAAGATATCAATGAATATATCGCTCACGGCGGTTATGCTCAAGCCAAACGCGTCTATTTGGAAATGACCCCCGAACAAGTCTGCCAAGAAATGATTAAATCGGGTCTTCGCGGACGCGGCGGCGGTGGTTTCCCTACCGGTAAAAAATGGGAATTTGCCCGCATTGAACCGGAAGGCAAAAAATACGTTATCTGCAACGCTGACGAAGGGGACCCGGGTGCCTTTATGGACCGCTCCGTTATGGAAGGTAACCCCAACGCCGTTTTGGAAGGTATGATGATTGCCGCGCGCGCTATCGGGGCGGATGAAGGATACATCTATGTTCGTATGGAATATCCGCTCGCCATTAAACGGGTGCGCAAAGCCATTGAAGAAGCCGAAGCATTGGGTATTTTAGGTGAAAACATCTTCGGTTCCGGCAAGAATTTCAAAATTAACGTCATGGAAGGCGCGGGAGCGTTTGTCTGTGGGGAAGAAACCGCTTTAATCGCTTCTGTAGAAGGGAAACGCGGTATGCCTAAAGTTAAACCGCCGTTCCCGGCCCACAGTGGTCTTTTCGGTAAACCCACCGTTATTAACAACGTAGAAACGTTGGCTACCGTAGCCAAAGTGTTTGAAATGGGTGCCGAAAAATTTGCCAAGATCGGTACGCCGACCAGCCCGGGTACCAAAACGTTTGCTGTAACGGGACACATCGCCAATACGGGGCTCGTGGAAGTGCCTATGGGTACGACCTTGCGCCAAGTAATTAACGACGTGGCCGGCGGTACGACCAACAGCGACGGTACCGTCAATCCCGAAGCATTCAAAGCCGCCCAAATCGGCGGTCCTTCTGGCGGATGCTTGACCAAAGAACATTATGATGTACCGCTTGATTTTGATTCGTTAAAATCAGCCGGTGCGATGATCGGTTCGGGCGGACTCGTGGTTATGAACGAAAAAACCTGTATGGTCAACGTGGCCCGCTTCTTCTTGGAATTTACCAAACGCGAATCGTGCGGAAAATGCGTGCCTTGCCGCGAAGGAACCGACCAAATGTTATCCTTACTTACCGACATTTGCGAAGGCCGCGGTACGATGAAAACCTTGGAAACGTTGGAAGATTTAGCCAAAGCCGTACAAAAATCTTCGCTGTGCGCTTTAGGTAAAACGGCCCCCAACCCGGTGCTCTCTACCTTGAAATACTTTAAGGATGAATATCTCGCCCACGTGGTAGAAAAACGCTGCCCCGCCGGCGTATGTAAAGCGCTTGCCAAGTACGAAATTGACCCCGCCAAATGTAAAGGTTGCGGCATGTGCAAACGCGCCTGCCCGGTACAAGCCATTTCCGGGGCAGTAGGCAAACCGCATGTGGTTGATCCGAAAAAATGTATCAAATGCGGTAGTTGCAAATCTACATGTAAATTCGGCGCAGTAAAAATCGGCGCGTAAGGAATTAAATTATGGAAAAAGAAAACTTTGTTACTATTGAAGGAAAAAATGTAGCCATTGAAGGCGAACGGAATTTATTGGAACTAATCCGCAAAGCGGGTTTCAATATTACCACGTTCTGCTATCAGCCGGAATTGGAAATTTACGGTGCATGCCGCTTGTGCTTGGTAGAAGTAGAAGGTATGGGCGTTGTGGCCTCGTGTTGTGTAGCACCGCGTGCGGGGATGAAAGTACACATCAATACCGATGAAATCCGCCGCTTGCGCCGCATCAACTTGGAACTCTTATTGGCGTCCGGTAATCACAACTGCACGCTCTGCTCCAAATCGGGCCGCTGCAAACTCCAAAGTTTAGCCCAAGAAATGGGTATTACGGAAATCCGCTTCAAAGCCAAACAAAAAGAAACGGTGCGTGATACTTCCTCTGCTGCCTTGGTACGCGATAACAGCAAATGTATTTTGTGCGGTAACTGCGTACGCATCTGCAACGAAGTACAAGGTATCGGTGCCATTGATTTTGCGTTCCGCGGATACCGTGCTAAAATTACCCCTGCTTTTGATAAAGGCATGGGTGAAAGCCACGAATGTGTGTCCTGCGGTCAATGTGCGCGCGTTTGCCCGGTAGGTGCTTTAACGCCGAACAACAGCGAAATTGAACAAGTATTTAAAGAAATCAATAACCCGGCTAAAAAAGTAGCCGTACACATCGCTCCTGCGGTGCGTGTAGGTTTGGGCGAAATTTTCGGCTTGCCGCAAGGCAAAAGCATTGACGGAAAAATCGCCGCGGCTTTACGCTTGTTAGGGTTTGATTACGTGTACGATACGGCCTTCGCCGCTGACTTAACAATCGTGGAAGAAGCCACCGAATTTTTACATCGTTTCACCGAAGGTAAAAATATGCCGCAACTTACCAGTTGCTGCCCGGCGTGGGTAAATTATGTAGAAAAATTTACGCCGGAATTTATCCCCAATCTTTCTACGGCCCGCTCGCCGATGCAGATGATGGGCCCGGTTATCAAAGCCGATTTCGTGGAAAAAGGCGGCAAACGCGAAGATCTCGTGGTCGTAGCGATTATGCCGTGCTCGGCCAAAAAAGGCGAAGTCAAACGCGAAGAATTCTATGTCAACGGCAACCCGGATACGGACCATGTGGTCACGACCGTCGGTTTGGCGCGCATGATTAAAGAAGCCGGCATTGATTTTGCGAACCTCCAAGACGAAGAATTTGATCATCCGTTCGGTACCAAAACCGGTGCGGGTGTTATCTTTGGTGCGTCGGGTGGTGTTATGGAAGCGGCCTTACGCTTTGCCGCGGCCGAACTTGACCCCAAAGGCGCTGGCAAATTAGATTTAAGTGTCTTGCGTGCTAACAGCACTGTCAAAGAAGCCGAACTCACCATCGCGGGCAAAACGGTGCGCGTGGCGGTAGTAAGCGGACTCAAAAACGCGCGCAAACTCTTGGACGACATTAAAGCCGGAAAGAATAAATACGACTTTATTGAAGTCATGTCTTGCCAAGGCGGTTGTGTGGCAGGTGCCGGACAACCCCAATTTGAAGGTTGGCAAGCCCGCAAGAACCGCGCGGCCGGATTGTATGAAGACGATGCAAAGATGGCGTATAAGTCCCAAGATAACAAAGATGTGATGGCGTTGTATGGCACCATCTTTGATAAAATCGGCGGACATAAAGCGCATGAACTGTTGCATACGCACTACTTTGACCGCAAAGACCGCACCGGCCAAAAGAAATAAGAATAACGACGGGTGTTAAGTTTAGTATAACAAAACGTCCGTAAAAGTGTTCACTTTTACGGACGTTTGCTATGTTCCGGTCAACTTGTATATTTTACACGATTAGGGCAAACGATAGGAGCGTCCCCATTGGCTTTCATCAGACAAGGTTCCTTTCATAATTTGTGTGCAATAGGCTCCGGGTGTTAATGAAGAATCAAAAGTTTTGGTGGAGGCCGTTTTCCGTTCAAAACAACCGGGGACGGAACCGCCCACATGCCCGTCAGGCCCGCGTATCCCGATTTGGAAACCGGCACCTTGATATTTGCCTTGCAAACGTGTCATAAACAGGACCGTCCAACCGGAAGAACTGGAATCTTCAATTTCTAAGGCCCATTCCCCGTTTGATTTGGTATCTTGCGAGCCGCCGATAACGCGTGTGCCCGCGGGCCATGGGATATCTAACGACAATTCGTCAAACGACCTAAATTCCGTTCCGTTCGCCATAAAATACGCTTCGGCTGCTTGCGAAACCGATTTAAGAAGGGTTAATGCTTGAGCCGCGCGTGATTTTTCCACCGCTTTTTGGTATTGCGGCAAGGCCACGGCGGCTAAAATACCAATGATTAAAACGACTACTAATAATTCTATTAACGTAAATGCTTTTGTATTTGCCATATTTTTGCTCCTTGTTATTTGTTCTGATACTCTATTATCGTTTTTTTTTTTGACTTGTCAAGGGTGGGCTTTTCGGCCCGACGATGTTGGAGTATATTTTACTATATTAAAATAAGTCGTTGTTTAGCATTATTTATCTTGTGCATGAGAAAAGAGTTTGTTATCATATACAATATGAAAAAAATAATTGTTAGAGTTATATTCGTAATTGGCTTATTGGTAGCAGCCAATAGCCAAAGTGCGGCGGTGTCTTCTTTCGTGGCGGTGCCGCAAGAAGATAAGCAAGCCGTTAAAGCGTATTTGTTTTTATCGGACGGATGTCCGTGGTGCCGCAAATTAAAGCAAGAAGGTTTCTCCGCCAAATTTAGCAAGAAATATGCGGGACAAGTGGTATTAGAAGAATATGAAGTGCACACGCCGCAAGGCCGCCAGCAATTTGCCCGCATGCGCAAAAAACATAATTTGGACGGCGGTGTTCCGGTGCTTATCGTGGGGGAACAGGTTTTTGTGGGATACTCGGAAAATTTACTTTCGCGTGCCGGGAAAGCCTTGCAAAAAGAACGCCAAAAAGCGCCTGCTGTTAAAAAAGTTTCCAAGAAAAAAGAACAAGAATTACCGTCGGTGGTTGGTATTATTGTAATGGATGATTTGAAAGGAATTGCGCCCGCTAAAGACATTGAACAAATGAAACAGTATTTAGAAAAAGTGCAAGATGAAAACGGCGAAACATTGGCCTCCGTAAACAGTATCTTTAGTGCGAAAGTGGGAAATCAAGCCATGGCTATTATCAATACAAATGAGCAGAAATTAAAAGATATTGCGGCTAAAAGCCCTACGTATGAAGATTTTGTTACATCGGCTAAAGATATCATGCTCAAACAACAAACCCAATTAAACGCGTTAATGAGTAAAAACGCCAAAGCCGTGCGCTAACGGTTAGGAATATATAAAAATCTTCCCTGTTTATTCAAACGGGGAAGATTTTTTTGTTTATATAAGAGAATTTATTATTTCCCGGTTACACGTTCCCATGCGGCTAAAAAGTCGGGGGGGACGGGGGCTTCAAATTTTAATTTTTTCCCCGTTAGCGGATGGGTAAATTCAATGCGCCGGGCATGGAGCATGAGCCGATCTGCCGTGGCCCCTTCGTACAGCCAATCGCCCAGCACCGGGTAACCCAGCCAATTTAAGTGTACACGCAACTGGTTGGTGCGGCCGGTACGCGGATACAGTTCAATATAGGTAAAACCGTTTTTGCGCTCTAATACTTTGTAATCGGTTACGGCTTCGCGCCCTACGTCGGATGCTTTAATTTTTCCGCCGGCTACGCGCCCTATCGGCACATCAATCGTGCCTTCATCGTCTGGCACGGTTCCACACGCAATCGCGTGATATGTCTTGTGTACGTCGCGCGCGGCAAACTGTGCAATCATTTCCGCTTGAAATTCTTGCGTTTTGGCTACAATCATCACACCGCTTGTTTCGCGGTCTAACCGGTGGACAAGTCCGGCGCGCGGCATGTTGGTATCAAACCCTTTGGGGGGATTGGCCAAAATAACAGATACCAGCGTTTCTTCCGACGAGAAAACCGTTTCGGGGTGTTCTTCCCAAATGGGGCTTTGCGGGTGGACCAGCATGCCTGCGGGCTTTATCAACGCAAAGAAATCTTTTCCGTCATGAATAATTAAATCTTTTAGTTTGGTTTGGCTGTGTGCATCCGGTAATTCAATCGTTACTGTTTCACCTGCTGTGAGCGGCCAGGACGGTTTTACTTGTTTACCGTTGACGGTAACGTGCCCGTCTTTGATTAACTTTTGCACGAGCGAGCGCGACAAATTTTCCAACTCGTCCGCCACAAATACGTCCAAGCGTTTAGAATATCCGTCGAAAATAATCGTTTTTTTATCAGCCATGAGATTGTCCTTTTTTAGTAATACGCCACCAAATTACGCCGGCACTTAACGCAAGTAACAAGGTAATAATCTGCGCCGGGGAAAGCCCGAATAAATACGCTCCGCGAAAATCTCCGCGGAAAAATTCTAATGCAAAACGTAACGTACCGTAACAAAAAATATACGCTAAAAGTACGGTGCCGTTTTTATGCGGGTGGTTGTAAAGTTTATGCAGAATAAAGAAAATCAGCAAATTGCCGACGGCTTCGTAAAGTTGTACGGGGTGTACGGGTACACCGAGTAAATCGGGCGCAACCATAGCGTGCGGATCGGTGAATGTAACTCCCCAAGGCATAGTGGTAGGTTTGCCGTGGCAACAGCCCGCTAAGAAACAGCCCACGCGCCCGAATGCATGTCCGAGCGGTAAGGCGGTAATAATAAAATCGGATGTAGCAAGTAACGGTAATTTTTTCTTTTTCATGTAAGTAATTACCGCGGCTACCGCTACGATAAGTCCACCGTAAAACACAAACCCATACCGAAAATTTTGCACGAAATACGAGATTTTTTCCCAAGTGCTTCCGTTTAACTGCGGCCACGTCAACGCAATAAATAATAATTTTGCCCCGACGAGTGCCCCCATAAATAAAATAAAAATTAAATTCCAAAAAGTATCTTTGTCCAAATTTTTAGGCAGCCGCCGTACCAGATAATACGACGCTATCCCATAGCCTAGCGCAGTCATCACGCCGTAACTGGCAAGTTCAAACGAACCGATGGTAAGTAGTGTGGGATGCATTAAATTTCTCCACCGCGAAGGGCATTTCGCATAAACGGATTATTCACGCGTTCGTAGCCAATAGTAGAACTGCATTTCCCGCCGTAACTGTGGCCGGCAAAAATTTGGGTATCTTCCGGCAAGCGGGATAGTTCTACCAAACTTTGGCGCATGGCGCGCGGATCGGACGTAGGTAAATCGGTTCGTCCGCACGCCCCGGGGAAAAGCGTATCGCCCGTAAAAAGAGCGTTACCGATTTGGATACATACACTCCCTGCGGTATGCCCGGGAGTGGGGGTAATTTTTATATCAAACGGGCCGATTTTGAACTGTTGTGCGCCCGAATAAGTATGTAAAAATTGGGGATCTATGCCGGCTAACGAAATATCTTTTTCTTCTAAATATCCTTTCAGGCCGGTTTGTTGTAAGAGTTGTTGGGCAAATTTAACGTGGTCAAAATGTCCGTGCGTGAAAAGTACGCCGCGCAAAGTTAAATTTTTTTGCGTGAGTGTATGCGAAATAAAATTCATATCCCACGCCGGATCAATTAACAGCGCGTCATTTTTTTCGCTGATTAAATACGTACAGTTGGCCATCGGGCCGAGTTCTAATACATCAATTTGCATATTATTTCGTAGAAAACCGGAATTCCACTTCCCCCGGTTTGGCCAGTCCGTATTCGGTACGGGCAATTTTTTCTATAAGTGCCGGATCTTGTGCTTCTAATAAGGCCCGGGTTTTTAACAGTTGTTCGTACTCTGCATCTAACTGCGCACTTTGATGCGTCAATTTTTGCATTTCGGCTTTGTTATGTATTAAATTGCGTACGGTATTTCCTAACCAAAGCACGACAATAAGAATCAGCCCCGCCAAGACAAGTAGCGGCTTTTTGTGGGCTTGTATTTTTTCTAACCATGTTTGCATAATTTAGTGAAAAATCATCTCCTTTGCGTAAATGGCTTTTGGGCCGAGTTCCTGTTCGATTTGTAATAATCGGTTATATTTGGCGGTACGTTCGGCACGAGCGGGCGCGCCGGTTTTGATAGCCCCTGCATTGGTAGCCACGGCTAAATCGGCGATAAAGGTGTCTTCCGTTTCTCCCGAGCGGTGCGATACAATGCACGCATAACCGTTTTGTTTGGCCAGTTGCATAACGTCTATCGTTTCCGATACCGTGCCGATTTGGTTTAACTTAATCAAAATCGCATTGGCGGCTTTATGCTCAATGCCCCGTTGCAAGCGTTTATAGTTGGTAACAAATAAATCATCGCCTACTAATTTAACCCGGTCGCCCAGTTGAGCCGTAAGCATTTGCCAGTTGGAGAAATCATCTTCCTGCAGCGGATCTTCTAAGGATAAAAGCGGATAATTAGCACACCAGTTTTGATAGATAGTACTTAATTTGTCGGCGGATAAATCTTGCCCTTCAAAATGATATTTTCCGTCATGAAAAAACTCGCTGGCGGCCGCATCTAATGCCAGCGCCATGTGGGGGTGGCCGGCTTTTTGGGCGGCTTGTAAGATAGTTTTTAGTACATCTTCGTGTTTCGCAATTTTCGGGGCGAAGCCGCCTTCATCGCCAACGGCGATTACTTGCCCTTGTTCTTTTAATAACGCGCGCAACGTGTGATATGTTTCAACGGCACTTTGTAACGCGTGTGAAAAAGTATCTGCAAAATTGGGCAAAATCATAAACTCTTGCACATCTAACCCCGAGTCGGCATGTTTGCCGCCGTTAATAATATTAAGCATGGGAACGGGCAAGAGATAATCGGTTTGCGTAAGGTTGTATGCTTGGCGTAAGTATTGATAGAGTGGCAGGCGGGCATGAGCGGCTCCGGCGCGAAGTAGGGCCATCGATACGGCAAGTGTTGCGTTTGCTCCTAAACGCGACTTGTTTTCGGTGCCGTCTAATTCGCCTATTTTTTTATCTAATGCGCGAATATCAAGCGCGTTTTCTCCGGTTAATGCAGTAGCCATTTGACCGACGTTTTCTACGGCTTTTAATACGCCTTTCCCACCGTAACGTATGCCACCGTCACGTAGTTCAACGGCTTCGTGCGAGCCGGTAGATGCCCCGCTGGGAACGGCAGAACAACCGCGTGCGCCGCTGTCTAACACAACTTCGGCGGCAATCGTCGGATATCCTCGCGAATCTAAAATTTCGCGTGCTGCGATTTTTGCAATGCGAACCATACAACCCCCTCGGCCGCATTAGGCGGCCTTATAGCATACTGTCTATAATTTTTTTACCTTCTTTAATTAACGCCGCGGGGGTTTTTTCATCTTGGGCTTCGGCATACATACGAATCAGCCGTTCGGTGCCGGAAGGACGAATCGCCAACCAACTACCGCCTTTTAAGAGGAACTTAAACCCATCGGTGTTATCAATACGCCACACAGAGGTTTTGTTGATAGATAACGGCGGACGGATATCCAACCGTTCCATAATGCGGTTAATTTCCGTTTCCGTTTTGGGGATACTTACTTTTTGATCAAAAAGTTGTTTATACTTTTTGTAAAAATCTTTGCGCAGTTGTTTGAGCGTTTTGCCTTCGGTAGCAAGCATATCTACTACAAGCAGGCAGGCCAAAAGGCCGTCTTTGTCCGGAATGTGATTGGCAATAGCCAGTCCGCCCGATTCTTCCATACCCATAATATATTGGCCGGAAGTCATCAGTTCGGTAATATACTTAAAACCGACGGGGGTTTCACGAAGCATCAGCCCGCTTACTTTGGCGACTTGGTCAATAAGATTAGAAGTAATAACGCTTCTGCATACGCGGCCTTTTTGTTTTTTGTTGCGTACCAAATGGTCTAAAAGCATGGGGGCAATTTCGTTAGGAGAAACCCATTCACCGTCGGAATCAATCACGCCGAATTTGTCGCAATCCGAGTTGCAAGCAATCCCCAAATGCATTTTTTTACGTACTACCAAATGGGTGAGTTCTTGCAAACTGACCGGCCCGGCGTTAGGGGTAACTCCGCCGAAAAGTGCATCATCGTTTTCGTGGATTCCTTCTACCGTTACTCCGTATTTTTCTAAAAAGGGACGGAAATAATGTATGGCAGAACCGAATAACGGATCTACCGCAATTTTGAGTTTGGCTTTTTTGAGCGCACGCACATTGATAAGTTTTTCCAAATGCGCCAGATAGTTTTTGCGTAAATCTTTCGTTACGACTACGGCTGCATTAAGTACGCCAAATTCGATGGAAGATGCTTTCAAAATTTGAGCATTGGGGGCCGGAATATTCTTTTCAATATCAGCGGTAATTTCGTTGTTGGCAATACCGCCGTAATACGAAATCCATTTAAGTCCGTTGATATAATAAGGAGATTCGCTCCCGGTAATTACAATGGCACCTACCGCACATTGGCTCCGTACAGCCCATTCGGCTACCGGAGTAGGTAACGGTTCTTCAGCCATGTGTACCGTAATACCGTTCTGCACGAGTGCATTGGCGGCTACATAGGCCAGTTGCTTGGATAAAAACCGGGTATCATACCCGACAAATACAAGCGGATTTTTGAATTTTTTGCCTTGCTCTTTGCAAAAATTCTGGTAACCTGTTCCTTTGAAACCATAAAAAGGATGTTCCAAAACGTGTTCGGAAATTCCGTACGCTAGACGTTGCACCGCTTGGGCGGTAAGTCCGCCCGCGGTTGTGGCCCGAAAGCCGGCTGTGCTAAATTTGATGTCTTCCATAGTGCAGACATTATAGCAAAAATAAGTGGAAAATTACTAAATAACCTACATTATGGCATGCGGAAAAAGTCCCAAGATGAACCGGTAGGAATAAAAGTTCCCTTCATGATCTTTCGGCAATAGTCGCCTCTGGTTTTGGCAAAGGGGGTTGCGGCATCTGTGGCGTTTTTTATTTCAACACATAACAGTTCATCGGCTGAATATTGGGTATGCTCCGGTTTGCTATTTATTACAAAGGCGGCTCCGGTGTAAGGCCCGGAAATACGAGTGACGATAATGGTATCGCCTCCATGACGCATTTGTATAGACCAATCATTATTGGATTTGCCTTGCTTGGCCCAACCTAAATTTAAGCCGTTTCTCGTTCCTGTCCATGGAATGTCTACTGCGAGTTCGTCAAATGTAGAAGGCCATTCTCCATTGGCCAATTTATAAGCATTGGCCGCATCATAAACGGTTTTTAATATAGTAAGGGCTTGCGTTGCACGGCTTTTTTCTACCGCTTTATTGTATTGCGGTAAGGCCACGGCGGCTAAAATACCGATAATCAAAACAACTACTAATAATTCTATTAGCGTAAATGCGTGTTGGTTTTGCATAAAAGATTCTCCTTTTGTTTTTTTGTCCAATACTTTATTATCATTTTTTTTTTTGATTTGTCAAGAATAATTTAGTAACTTGTCCAAATTATGAGGTTGTTTAATGTATGAAAAAGGGGAAAACAAGATAAAAATTATACCCATATATGGTAAAATAAAACTATGAATTTTGAACGTGTTAAACAATATATTAAAGACGCCGGCCTTCCTAACTTCCGTATCGCGCAAGTGCAAGAGGCTGTTTTTAAGCGTGGTATTTCGTCGTGGAATGAAGCGTCTAACTTGCCGGCCGAATTGCGTGCTAAACTGGCCCAAGAACAACCGATTTTATCATTTAAGGTCAGTAAAATAGTTGTTTCCCGGCAAGACCGTACGGCCAAAGCCTTGCTTACGCTTAACGACGGACTTCAAATTGAAACGGTTTTATTAAAGCCGCAAGACACGTGGAGCGTGTGCGTATCGAGTCAAGTAGGATGTGCGCTGCATTGTTCTTTTTGCAGTACCGGTAAAATGGGTTTCAAGCGCGATTTGACCGAAGAAGAAATTACCGATCAGGTGTTGATGTGGTATCAGTATATTCACAAAGAAAAACTGGGAGAGCGCATTTCCAGTGTGGTATTTATGGGAATGGGCGAGCCGCTATTAAATTATCTGAATGTTGTCAAAGCGGCACACGATTTGTCTAACCCCGATTACTTAAATATCGGGGCACGCCATATTTCTATTTCTACGTCGGGTATTGCGGATAAATTGCATAAATTGGCGCTTGATTTGCCGCAAGCCAATTTGGCGGTTTCCTTGCACAATGCGGACAATGCCGAGCGCAGTAAACTCATGCCCGTTAATCGCAAATACGATTTGGATGACTTAAAAAAAGCCTTAGAAGAATATATCGCTATGACGGGCCGTCAAGTATTTTTGGAATATTCGGTATTAGAAAATATCAACAGCCGCCCGGAACATATCCGTAAATTAGCCGATTGGATATATTCCATTAAGGACAATTACTTATTGCACGTCAATTTGATTGCGTGTAATTTGGGCCGTGGCGAAAAAACCGACGAGCGCGTAGTTAAAAATTTTGCCGCCGGGTTAAAGGCTATGGGTATTGGTGTTACTATCCGTAAAAGTATGGGTAACGATATTTTAGCCGCTTGCGGGCAATTAGCCGCCCAGCACCGATAAGGAGAAAATATGAAACACATCAAGTTTTTACTGATTGCCGCTGTATTTTTAACCGGTTGTGCCGCTTTGCAACAGACCAATATGGATTGGATCCCGATAGGGCCGGAATTCCCGCCGACCAAAGCGAAAGATATTGAGATTGTAGAAGGGCGAGATGATGTGAAACGCCCGTACGGTAACTTGGGATTACTTCGTATTAAAAATTTACAGCCTAACCGCGAATCATTGTTAATGGCTATTGAAAAAGGGAAAAAATTTGCTGCATCTAAAGGCGCGGATGCTATCCAAATCGGTCAATATAACAGTGCCGCAGAAGGTGTCACCGAGCCGCAAGTCACGTTGTTTATCTATGCTATTAAATACGTAGATAATCTAACCGAAGCCGATCAAAAGGCCATTGAAGACTTTAAGGTCTTGGGGGCAATCCAATGAACGTACTAATTGCTAAAAACACCGCCGAATGTGCGAAATGGAAAGATACCGCCGTCGTTATTGACGTGCTACGCAGTGCAACTACCGTGTGTGCCTTGTTGGTTAAAAACAGTTCCCGTACGGTAGTGGTATGCCCGGATGAGCAAAATGCCCAAACCGTTATTGGAAAACAAAAAGGATTTGTCGTATTGTCAGAGAATGCTCTTTCGTTAAAACATGAAGATGATTCCCCTTATATCGCCAGCCGTTTGGCTGACAGCACTCCGGTTTGTTTAGTATCTAATGATGCCGGGCTTGCTTTGCAATACTTACGTAATGCCTCCACGGTTCTTTTGGGAGGATTTTGTAACTTCCGTGCGGTGGTGCAAGCGGCCTTAGCGCCAAAGAAAGATATTCTGCTTGTTCCCGCGGCGATTTTTCAGGGCAAACAAGATGAAGAAGATTTTTTATTTGCCCAAGCCTTTAAGGAATTTGTTGAACATATTAGCACCCCGGAAAAATTTTTGGAAGAATTTAATACCACCGTGCGCTTTGTGGAATTTCGCCGCAATGGTTCTCCTACGGCATTGCAAGATTTAGAAATAGCATTGACTTTAGATAATTTTTCTCTAGCGCCGCGTGCCGTTTGTTCGGCAGAAGGCCATTGGGCGGTTTGTTTTCCGTATGGTGCCCAGCCTAATCCGGCTTGGGCCTCGTTGCCGGACTTGGAAAGCACCGTTACAGAAGTCCCGCAGTTTACTACTATGCTCAAAATGGACTTGCGGCCTATGGTAGATAAAACTTTGTTGGCTACCCATTTGTTGGATGAACAATTCCCTCAACAAAAGAAGGGGGAAAAATCACCGAAAACCAATACGCAAGGGCCTTCTGCTACCCAATTGCGTAATGTTTCTATCTTAGGGGAAGAAAAAACTCCTACACAAGAAAAACCGCAAGAACCCAAGAAAGGGTTAAAAGGCTTTTTCTCTAATTTGGTCAATTCCGGTAAAACAGACACACCGGCCGAAACATCTTCAACGCCTGAGCCGATGTCATTATCAAAACCGACGACAGAGCCGGAGCAATTATCTGCAAAAGATGCTCCGAAGCGAGAAGAAACTCCGGAAGAAATTGCCGCCGAAAACGCTAAAACGCATATTGACCTTTCTGACGGAAAAACGGTGTGGAATATCAGTAAACCGCGCCCGGGTATGTTTACGCAAGTACCGGAAGACGAAACCATGCACGTTAAATGGGAACAAATTTCACATGAAGATATCCCGCAAGATGCCCCCATTACCCAAGCCCCTAACCCGAACCGCCCGCAAGAGCGTGTGTTAGAGTTGAGTGTTTTTGAACATGGGGATACTAAATTGCCGCTTAGAAAGACGCAACCGCATCTTAAGCCCCAGCCGCAAGAAAATCAAACGACAGAGCCGGTGGCGCAAGAGCCGCAACCCGTTCAACAAAAATCGCATGCGGAAACGCTGCCGCAAACGTCTGAACCGGTTGTCCGAAAAACGGCACAACCGCATGTATCGCCTGCCGCTTCCGTTAAACAAACTAAACACAAAAAAGCGATTGTGTTATTTTCGGGCGGATTAGATTCCACCACGTGCTTATATTGGGCGCGTTCGCAAGGCTATGAATGCGAAGCGTTGACGGTTTCCTATGGACAACGCCACCGCCGCGAAATCGCTTTTGCGCAAGCCATTACGCGCCATTTGGGTATTAAACATCATTTGATTGATTTAAAATTGCCTTGGCTCGCTACCAGTTCGTTGGTAGATAAAGAACAACCCTTGCCGGACAACGCCGTAGAGCAAATTTCCCATTCCGGGGTGCCTTCTACGTATGTGCCGGGGCGCAACTTGATGTTTTTAGCCATTGCCGGCTCGCTATTAGATGCTATCGGTGCGGATGCAATTATCGCCGGGCCCAATGCCGTAGATTTTTCGGGCTACCCCGATTGCACCCCGGGCTTTTTTAAGGCCGCCGGCGAAGCCTTAAACCGCGGTACTACCCGCGGTGTGCGCGAAGGAATTGAGGTACTCGCCCCGCTGATGGACATGAACAAAGCTGATATTGTCCGCTTGGCGGTGAAGTTGAAAGTACCGCTTAAATATACGTGGAGTTGTTACGCCGGTGGCGATAAACCCTGCGGCAAGTGTGATTCGTGCAAATTGCGCGCCAAGGGGTTCAAAGAAGCGGGTTACAAAGATCCTGCGTTATAAATGATTGTAGTTTTTGCAAAAAATACCCCGGCTGAAAACCGGGGTGTTTTTTTATTAAATTAAGCGTTATTTAATTAAATAAGTTAGAGGCTTCTAACGCATTTAATGCTTTAGTAATATTGTTGACAATGGCTATCCAACGGCTTTGCCCGTCCGATGTAACTGCTCCGTAAATGGCCGCGATGTTGATGTTTTGTTTTGTCAGTACGGAACTGATATCCAAAATAAGGCCCGGGCGGTCTTTCGTTTCAATGCAGATGGCTTCCGTCTTGACGCTGGTAAATCCGGCACGTGTTAAAATATGGCTGATTTCTTGGTCGTGGGTAATGGCCAGGCGGAACGTGGCGGCGTCATAATGTACCCCTTGAGACAGGGCGATAATATTGACTTTTTCGCGCATCAAAATTTCGGCTACGTTTTTAAGCGTACCCGGCTCGTTAACTAAAAACACACTATACTGTTTTACAACGCTTAGCGGCATAAAAACCTCATGTATCTTTTAAGTTTCAAATTATTTTACCGTCAGTAGAAATCCGCAATACTTCTGCCGATTTCAGTTTATCTTCCAAATCTAACATGGCTTTACAATCGTCTTCGTTATACATTAGCACTTTTTGGAGCAGTTCGTCATTACCTGTTTTAAGCCAATTGGTAAAATAGACCATACTATCCATAGCCCCACAATCGTCTTGCCGCCAGTTAAACCCGAACGCGGGCGCGGCGGCTTTGAGTGAAAAACTCGGCGCGGGTAAATAAAATGCTTTGCTGACGGCCACTTTCAAATCATAACAAATCCCGCACAGGGCATTTAAGTGGGCCGCGCTTGACGGATTGGCGGCGGCTAATTTTTTCATCTTTTTAACTTCATATTCCGTCCAATGATAAAGGGCCGTATGGGCGAAATCTTTTACATAATTATAAAACTGTTCAAAAATCTGTAATTCTTCTTGCGGTGTTTTGGCTACAAAACTGACGTATTTATTTTCTTCTTTATCCCAAATGCCGATTAAATACACAAACGATACATTATCTTTAGTAAACGTTTCCGTGGCTTCAAAATCAAAATACAAATTATATTTTTTTTCAGGCGGGGGAAAGTGTCCTGCTTCACGCAATACCGGTTTATTATGTAAGTATGCTTGTGCGTTGTAAAAAGAATTGGTGGCGTGCGGTTCTTCTAAAATTCCTTGCAGTTTGGCAAGTCCCGCATGGGCGACATCGTCGGTATTAAACATACCGTTGATTTTTAGACATTGACGCATTTCGGTATTAAGACCGGGTAACATCAGCAAATCTTTGCTTTGCGCAACAATTTTATTTGCATACACGCGCCACGGCGCGCTGGCGGCTTTGGGCGGTTTGTGCGCTTCGGGTTTGGCTTTGCCGTCGCGTATGGTTTGCCAAAATGTCAGTTCGCGCTCTAAGCGTTCGCGGTGTTTCTCGTAGGGAACTTCTATAAAATGTCCTTTTAAATGTACACGCGTATGAACAGGGGTAACTTGTTGAATTTGCCCCAAAATGCGATTTAATAAACAGACTTGTAAAGCATAATGTTCTTTTAAGTCATGAGCGCGTTTGAACTGATAAATTTCGTAATAAAACGGACCGAAACGGCCGGATAAATCGGTTTTTTTGACGAGTAAATTTACATTGCCGTACACCGACTCCGGTAAATTCCATAAGGCGGCGTTGGCGATGGCATCTTTGCCGGCAGCCATAGCGGTTAATGTGTTTTTGAAACGGTCGGTTTCCGTTTCGCCCGATATAAAAACAACCGTAGGAAATTCTTGTTTGATCCATTCATCGCGGCTGCGGCGGTCGGTACGGACTTTGAGTGTTTCGTAGCGGTTAAATTCGGCAACGGCTTCTTCTTGCGGGGCGTGAAAGGAACACCAAATACTGAAAGGATCTTCTAACAGCGAGAACATCCGCGAAGCATTAAAATCGGACTTGCCGGGCTCTCGCCCGCCGGAAAATTCTGCCAATAGTTGTTGCAAATCGGTGTCGGTCATTTATATGTATTTTATCTTTTTTCTGCACGGAAAGAAAAGATTTTTTGGTGTCATGAAAATTTTATATCATAATAGCATCTTATTTAAGGAGAAAATAATGAAAAAACTATTCGTGATGATTTTACTGGTTGCTTTGGGCGTAGCGTGTTCATCGGATAATGCACCGCAAACACAGTCCTCGGAACAAGGGGTAACGGCTTATGTGCAAGCGGCGGCCGTCAAAGAAGACCAAGAGGATTTTCAAGGGGCGATAGCCGACTATACCAAAGCCCTTGAGTTATGTCATGCTTCGGACGTTTCCATGCGAAGTTTTATTTATAACAAGCGCGGGTGGTGTAAAAATTTTCTGAAAGATTTCAAAGGGGCTGTGAAAGACCATGCCCGGGCCGTTGAAATTGATCCGAATAATGACGATGCTTACTTTGGTTTGGCCTCGGTAAGCATGAAAGAGAAAAAATATAAAGAAGCAATAGCGTATCTTACCAATGCTATTGATAAAGCCCCGTCAACGAGCCAGTATTATTTTTTCAGAGGTTTTTCCAACAGTAAATTGCAAAATTACCAAAATGCCGTTGCCGATTATACGAAATCGCTTGAGTTGACGCAGCGAGATGGTAATAAAATTCAAGGGTATCAACTTCGTGCCGAAGCCAAACGGGCATTAGGGGACGAAAAAGGGGCACTGGCCGATGAACGCAAAGCCCAACAGTTATCTGCCCGTTAAATGATATAATTAAATATATGGCTATTTTACGCATTACAAAATATGGCGAGCCGGTATTGCGCCAAAAGTTAAAACCCGTTAATTATGACGAAATTGCTCCGCAACTTCCGCAACTCTTAAAAGACATGGAAGAAACGTGTCTTTCCGTGCGCGGTGTTGGGTTGGCTGCCAACCAAATTGGGTTGCCGCTACGTTTGGCCGTGATTTTATTACCCGGCGAAAAAGAAGATGACCCGCCGACAAGATATGTAATCATTAACCCGCAAATTATTTCCAAACGCGGTGAAAAAATAGAAGAAGAAGGTTGCCTTTCTTTGCCCGGTTTGTGGGCCGATGTGCCGCGTGCTACCGACGTTACCGTTACGTATTTGGACGAAAACGGACAAGAACACACCAAACGTGCGCGCGGGTTGCTCGCCAAAGCGTTTCAGCACGAAGTCGATCATTTAGACGGTAAATTATTTATTGATTTAATAGATCCGAAAAATAAACCCGAAGTAAAAAAAATTATCAAAAAACTACGGAATCAATGGGATTGATAACGGGAGAACAATTTCAATGAATAGGTTGTTTCAATGGACCGTTAATACTCCGCACAGTTGGTGGGTGTATATATTGTTGATGGGGGGTATATTTGTTGCCTTTCAGTTGATTTTTATGGTGCTGGGCATTTTAATTTGTTCTTCCGGATTGATTCCCATGGAAAAATCCGGTGGCGGAATTCCGAATGAGTTTGGTTTGTGGGCGTTTTTCATTCCTACGGTAAGTGCGTTGGCAGTATCATTACTTGTTAACGGTTTTATTGCTTGGAAAGCCCATGCATGGATTCCGTTCGGAGTTGTCTGTGGAATCTTATTGGGCCCTGTTATCATTGGATGGGTTATAAACTTATTTAACTAATATGAAAATCTGTGTGATGAAATTCGGCGGCAATACGCTGGCCAATAAACAAAAATTACTTTTAGCGGCTGACTTAATCAAAAGCCGTTATGATGACGGTTTTATTCCGGTGGTAGTTGCATCTGCCAACGGTAATTTGACGGATGTGCTCTTGGATCATGCTTACAGTATTGCCCGGGAACCCGATAAACGCGAATTGGATATGCTTATTACCACCGGCGAGCGCGTCAGCGTGGCACTTTTATCCATTGCGTTGCGGGCCAAAGGCGTGCCGTCGGTATCGTTGACCGGGTCCCAAATCGGGCTGATTACAACATCTTCGCATACGGGCGCCGATATTTTAACACTCAAAGGCGACCGCTTGGTGCATGAAATTAACGAAGGGCACGTGCCGATAGTGGCGGGTTTTCAGGGAATTGGCGAGAATAAAGAAATCACCACCTTAAAACGCGGCGGATCGGATGTGTCGGCGGTGTTTTTGGCGGCACAATTGGGCGCCAATCACGTGGAAATGATTAAAGATGTGGACGGTGTTTATTCGGCTGATCCCAACAAAAACCAACAAGCCCAAAAATACGAAGTATTAGATTTTGACGAAATGTATAAACTGGCTCTTAACGGGGCTAGTGTACTCCATCCGGATGCGGTACGCCTTGCCAAAGAAAAAGGGGTAGAAATCCGCATTGTATATTATCAAACGGGTAAAACGGGGACGGTAATTAAATAATGTACTTGAAATGGAATCTGACGGGCTTTATTGCCTTTGTCATTTTAGGAAGTATTGTGTATGCTTTCGGCCCGGGGTTTGGGTCTTTAGTGCGGACGTTGATTTCCTGCGCTCTTTATGCTTTTGTGTTTTTTGCGTGCTTTGTAGTTGTTCGGCGCAGATAACTTAAAATATGGTATGATTAAACTATGTTAGATACAACACTTATTTTACAGATTTGCGGATTTGTTGTTTGTTTCATCTTATTATTTGTCTTTACAGCCAAATACCGCGCTACGATAGCGCACGAAACGGAATTTGAACCGGCCGTGGAAGAATTAACGGTGGCGGCTTCCAGCCAGCCTTCTTATAAACCGCGCTCGGCGGTGTTAAATTCGTTACAAGGGACGGCTTCATTGGAAGTGGCCGATTTGAAAGAAAAAATCAAATCGCTCCAATATCAATTGGAAGAAATGAAAGTCGGTCACGAGAAAAATAACGCCGAACTTGCCAAACAACTTGCCCGGTTGGAAACGCGTGTGAGCACGTTTGAACAAGAGTTTATGACCAAATTGCAACCGACGTTGTTGGGGTTAATTAAAGATTTGGAAAATATGAAAGTAGCCGAAGAAAAAGGAAAATAAATTCGGCTTGAACGTTTTGAAAATGGGCGACTCTTATTTGAGCCGCCCATTGTTTTATAATGTGCCGTTAGTATCTGCTTGGGCACGTCTTTTCATGCGTGCGGGTTGCTATAAAGTGTATATGCGGCACGAACCGCCGTAACACGCTGCCGACGGGTTGTATAACTGGCCGAAAGCGGCACAGACTCGGTCAAAGCGTGATTTGGCTTGCGTTGTAAGAGCATAACAAACTCTACGTCCGGCGGCAGAGTCAGATATATTGGAATGATAAATAATATATCCGTTTTTAAGGGTGGTATCATTCAAACACGTAATTGCCGCCGCGTCAACATAACAATACCCCCATGGGAAAGTGGCAGTGCCTCCGCTGACAGATGTGGCCGGTACGTCCACGTCCAACACGTCAAATCGGGTAGGATATGCCCCGTTGGCTAAATAATATACTTCGGCGGCTTGGGATAGCGTGGTTGTAATGCCCATTAAATTACTGAAACGGCTTTTGTCCACTGCCTTTTGATATTGCGGCAAGGCCACACTGGCTAAAATACCGATAATCAGTATGACAACTAATAATTCAATTAGCGTAAATGCATGGTTGTTTTTCATAAAATTTCTCCTTTCGTTTTTTACTGCTACAACTATTATCGTTTTTTTTTTTGATTTGTCAAGTCCTATTTTTCAAGTCTGTTAAAATTACAAGTTTTTTTTGATATGCCAAATGCCCGTTTCTTATTGGAAACGGGTGCTTTTTACCGACGGAAATAAAAGGCGGCCTTGACATCGTTTTTTTTTTGCTAGATTTTATAAAATAAAACAAGGAAATAAAAAAGGAGCAAGAGAATGAAAAACAACATATCGGGCCGTTTCGGTGGATTTACATTGATAGAATTATTGGTGGTAGTTTTAATTATCGGTATATTAGCAGCGGTGGCCTTGCCAAAATATCAATTAGCGGTGGATAAGGCGCGTTACTCGGCTTTAATGCCGATTACCAAAGCAATCGCCGATGCGCAAGTGCGTGCTAATTTGGCGGGAAATACGGAACAGGCTTTTGATATATTAGATGTGGAATTACCCGCCGGTTGTACGGGACATAATCAGGCGCTTTCCTGTAATGGGGCCCAATGGGGATGTGCTTTACATTCTACAGTATCTTATCCGCGCTGTTCCGATTACCGAATCAATGCAACATATTATTATTTAATTCAAGCAAGCGGAACAACCCGTATTTGTTACGCCCATACTACTGATACAAGTGACAGGGCTAACCGTTTGTGCCAGGCCATGACCGGTAAAAAGACTCCCTTTGTCACGGAGCCCATAACTACTTTTAAGGAAACCAGATCTATGAACGGTTACCGTTTTGATTAAATGCAAAATTGATTATTATTTTAAAATCAGCATGCTCCGCAATTTTGCGGGGCATTTTGCTTTTAATCATAAATTTCAAAAATTTTACTGTTTTTTTGCTGCTTTACGAGTGAAAATTAACAAAAATTAAGTTTTTTTCCGCAAAATTCTTTTTCAAAAGCATTAAAAACCTAATAAGACAAATTAGGTTTTGTCAAGTCCTAACCTGAAAAAATGTGGTAAAAATTGTTTTGTCCTTGCTAAATTTAATAAAATATATCTAACTGGAATTTTGAGAAACAGGGAGAAAAAATGACAAATAAAAACCTTGAACCGATTGCCATTATTGGTATTGGCGCCGTAATGCCGGAGGCACTTAACAAAGATGAGTTTTGGAATAATATTCAAACCGGGAAATATTGTATTACCGAAATTCCCGCGTCCTATTGGGATTGGCGGCTCTATTACAGTCCCGATCACAAAGCCGAAGACAAACTCTATTCCAAAATCGGTGGCTTTATCCCTGCTTCCTTCAAATTTAATCCCTTAAAATACCGCATTCCGCCGCAAATTGCCAAACAAATGGACACCGTCCAACATTTGGCTATTGAAACCGCTAACATGGCCTTGGAAGATGCGGGATATACCCAAAAAGAATTTGACCGCAACCGTACCGCTGTGATTATCGGTAACTCTATGGGCGGTATGAAAAATGACCGTTCCAACTTGCGCTTAAACCGCCCGGTCTATTATGAAATTTTGAAAAATACGCCCACCTACCGCGCTTTGCCGCCGGAAACCGGAAAGAAATTATTAGATGAAATGGAAGATGGCGTTCATGCTAATTTTATGCCGGTAACCGAAGACTCTATGCCCGGCGAACTCGCTAACGTCATTGCGGGGCGCGTGGCTAACGTGTTTGATTTACACGGCACCAACTTTACGGTAGATGCCGCGTGCGCTACTTCTTTAGCGGCGGTAGATCAGGCCGTTAACGGGCTGCGTATGGGCAATTTTGATATGGCCCTTGTCGGTGGGGTAGATCAAATGATGGCTCCGGCGTCCTATATCAAATTTTGTAAAATCGGGGCGCTGTCCGAAAACGGTTCTTGCCCGTTTGATGCCAAGGCCGACGGATTTGTGATGGCCGAAGGCGCGGGTATGGTCATCTTGAAACGCTTGTCCGACGCTGTTAAAGACGGCGACCGCGTATATGCGGTGATCCGCGCCGTAGGGGCTTCTTCCGACGGTAAAGGCAAAGGCATTACCGCGCCTAACCCCAAAGGGCAAAAAATTGCCGTAGAAAAAACTTTTGAACAATTAGATTACACCCCCGGTGATGTGGGTTTATTAGAAGCCCATGGTACCAGCACGCGCGTAGGCGACGCGGTAGAACTTACCGCGCTTAACGAACTGTTTGCGCCGTATGCTAAACCGGGCACGATTGGTCTGGGCAGTGTAAAAAGCCAAATCGGTCACGCCAAAGCGGCGGCCGGTATTGCGTCTTTAATTAAAACCGCACTCGCCTTACACCACAAAGTATTGCCGCCGTCTGTCAATTTTGTAACCCCCAATCCGGCGGTAGATTGGGCCACCAGTCCGTTCCGCGTTATTACGCAAGCACAAGCATGGCCGGATGGAAAAATCCGCCGCGCTAACGTATCCGCCTTTGGTTTTGGCGGCACGAACTTCCACGTAGCCTTGGAAGAAATGAACGATAATTTACTTCATAAAGAACCGGTCGCTGTTCAAGCGGCGGTAACCCCCAAACAGGAGTCTGTAAAAATGAATAATTCGTATATCTTGCATGTCCCCGGAGAAAAAATCCAAAGTGATGTACTTACTTTTTCCGCACCGACAAAACAAGAATTATTTAGCGTTTTAGACCGCGCCTTGTTGGCGGTCCAAAGCGATCCGACGTATTTACCCAGCATTTCCTACAAAAATCATATCGCCAAACCCCAAAAATTTGCGGTAACGATTAACGTAGAAAACCCGGATAAACTCAAAGAAAAAATTGAATTTTTTAAGAAAACCGCTTCTTCGCAAGATGTGTGGACGCAAGAATCCTTATACTTGCGCATGAAAGGTATTTATCCGTTTACTCCGACGGAAATTAAACCCAAAGTCTGCTTTATGTTCCCCGGACAGGGCTCGCAATATGTGGACATGATGAAAGATTTGGCGTCTAAATACAAAATTGTCCAAGATACCTTTGATGAAGCCGACAAACTTTTAACCGAAATCATTGGGCAAACCTTGACCGAAACTTTGTGGAGCAAACCCGGTGAAACGAAAGAACAAATTGCCGAGCGCGAAGCCGCTATCAAACGGACCGAAATGACGCAACCGGCTGTGCTTACGGCCGACATCGCTATGATGCGCTTGCTTTCTTCGTTTGGTATCCGCCCCGATGTAGTCATGGGGCACAGTTTAGGCGAATATGCCGCCGCAATTGCCGCGGGAATTTTTGATTTTGAAAACGGCTTAAAGGCTGTTTGCACACGCGGAAAAGTGATGAGCGAAATTCGCGTAGAAGATAACGGCAAAATGGCTTCTATCGCCGCTCCTGTGGAACGGGTAGAGCCGGAACTTTCGCGCGTAAGCGGATATGTGGCAGTAGCCAACAAAAACTGCCCGACGCAAACGGTAATTGCCGGTGCATCTAAATCTATTGATGACGCCATTAAGATGTTTACCGATATGGGTATCCAAGCTGTGCAAATTCCTGTTTCGCACGCGTTCCACTCGGATATTATTAAACCGGCTATGCCGCAATATCGCGCCTTCTTAAACACGCTGAAATTTAACTCGCCCAAAATGCCGATTACCACGAACGTAACGGCTGAGTTCTACCCCAGCGATCCCGAAAAAATCAAAGATTTAATGGTCACGCAAATTTCGCACTCGGTGGAGTGGATTAAACAACTTAAAACCACTTACGATTCCGGCGTACGTTTATTTGTGGAATGTGGCCCCAAACGGGTGCTTTCCGCACTTGCTTCCAATACGCTGGCGGATAAAAAAGATATTAAAGTGCTCGCTTCCAACCATCCCAAAAAAGGCGGTATTGTGGAATTTAATGACTTGTTTGCCAACTTGATTTCTTCCGGTATCCACATCGATTGGACGGGAACCGATATCTTTGGGCAAAACACCACCTACAATCCGGCGTTTGTCGGTTGGGTGACCGGCAATGCTACACCGGTAGAAAAGAGTTTAGGGGAAATGCCCGTTTCCTTTGCCGTAACGCCTGCTAAACCGGCTGCAGAAATTCCGGCCGAAAAACCGCAAGCAGCCCATACAAATGATCGTGCCGATTTACACAAATCGGTTGTTATCAGCGGTATTGCCGCAGGCGGCCCCGGCAGTTGGGATAAGATTTTCCGCGAAGGTATTTTGGATGAAATTTTATCCGGTCGCAATATGATTGAGCCCGTTTCGTCCGAGACGCAACAAAAACAAATTGATAAACATGTAGAATTTGTCATCAAATCGCCGGACGGAAATCACCGCATTGAACGCCTTACTTCCGCTTCTCAAGCCATTAAATTATCGGCCAAAGGCGGAGCGTTTGATTTGGAAAAAGAATTTGGTTTGCCCGCTAAATGGGTACGCTCTATGGACCGCAGTTTCCAACTTGCTATTGCGGCGGGAATGTTAGCCTTAAAAGACGCCGGCATTCCGTTAGTTTTATATTATAAACCTACTTCTACGGGCGGTTATTTACCGGATCGCTGGGGCTTACCGGCGGATATGATTGATGAAACCGGTGTTATCTTTACCTCGGCTTTCCCGGTAGCCAACAGCATGATGGGGGACTTAACTAAACGCGTTACCGGACTCCTTAATAATAAGACGGCTAAAGAAGTTCGCGCATTCTGTGACAAATTTATCTCCCAAATTGCCGACCCGGCTCTAAAAGCGGAAATTGAAGAATGGTATCAAACCACTTTTAAGGATAAAGAAATTGAACCGCAAGCGTTCACCTCTGAATTTATCTTAAAGACCATTATTATTGCCCATTGTCACTTCTGTCAATGGATTCGTGCCCGCGGCCCGGCGACGGCCATGAGCGCGGCGTGCGCTTCTACCGCACAAGCCGTATCCGTGGCGCAAGATTGGATTAGACTGGGCCGTTGTAAACGTGTCATTGTCATTAGCGCAGATGATATCACGAACGACAATGTGTCCGAATGGATTTTAACCGCGTTCTTGGCTTCCGGTGCCGCCACGACCGAAGGTGACGTGACAAAAGCGGCCTTGCCGTTTGATCGCCGCCGCAACGGTATGATTGTCGGCATGGGGGCTGTTTCTTTGGTGGTAGAAGAAGAAAGCGAAGTTATCAAACGCGGTATGAAACCGTTAGCCAAATTACTCGCTACCGAAATTGCCAACAGCGGTTTCCATGTAACGCGTATTGATGTCAATCACGTGGCTAAAGTGATGAACCGTTTAGTGGCGACTGCGGAAAAAGAATATAACTTAAACCGCGCCGATATTGCTAAACAACTCGTTTTCATTTCGCACGAAACTTATACGCCCGCACGCGGTGGTTCCGCCAGTGCCGAAGCATATGCCTTGAAATCTACATTTGGCGAAAACGTCAGCAAAGTGATCGTCAGCAATACAAAAGGTTTTACCGGTCACTCTATGGGTGCCGGACTTGAAGATGTTATTGCCGTGCGTTGCTTAAGTACCGGACTTGTTCCGCCGATTGCCAACTTTAAAGAAGCCGATCCGGAACTCACCGGTATTACCTTAAGTAAAGGCGGTCATTACGATTTTAAATATGCGCTTCGTTTAGCGGCAGGTTTTGGCTCGCAATTAGGTATGACTTTGTTAGAAAAAGCATGGCAAGAAGGCGAGCCGCGCATTTGCGATGAGGCCAAACATGCTGCTTGGCTCAAACAAATTTCAGGTCAAGAAAGCCCGGTGTTAGAAGTGGTGCAAAACACCTTGCGCGTCAAAGACAATTACCGCCATGGCGTAAAACCGTCCTTAGTAATGGAAGGTTCGCAAGCCTTTGTGGATAAAGTTAACACAGTTCACACCGCGCCTGTAACTCCCGCGCAAGTAGCCCCGGTGACTCCGGTACAAACTCCGGTCACTGCGACGCCTGTTACTGCGGCGGTAACGCCTGTGGTTGCTCCCGCGCCCGTTGCGCCGAAATCATTAGATGAAGCGACCGTTACCAAAGAAGTGGTTAATATGGTAGCGGAAAAGACAGGCTATCCGGAAGACATGTTAGACCTTGATTTGGATATGGAAGCCGACTTAGGTATTGATACGGTTAAACAAGCCGAATTGTTTGCCGCAATGCGCGAACACTACGGCATGACGGCTACGCAAGAAGGTATCCAACTCAAAGATTATCCGACGATTAGACACTGTATTAAATATGTAATTGCCAATGCGGGTACTCCGCAAGCAACGGCAACTGCGCCTGTTTCCGCTCCGGTACAAACCGCAGTAGAAACGCCGGTGCAGGCGGCCCCTGTCACGCCGACTCCCGCTCCGTCTGCAACACCTGTTTCCGTTCCTAAAGTATTAGATGAAGCCACGGTCACTAAAGAAGTGGTTAATATGGTAGCGGAAAAGACGGGCTATCCGGAAGATATGTTAGACCTTGATTTGGATATGGAAGCCGACTTGGGTATTGATACGGTTAAACAAGCCGAATTGTTTGCCGCGATGCGCGAACACTACGGCATGACGGCTACGCAAGAAGGTATCCAACTCAAAGATTACCCGACGATTAGACACTGTATTAAATATGTAATTGCCAATGCGGGTACTCCGCAAGCGGCGGCAACTGCGCCTGTAACTCCCGCGCAAGTAACCCCGGTGATTCCGGTACAAACTCCGGTGACTCCGGTCGTAACGCCGGCAACTACATCCGCGCCCGTTGCGCCGAAATCCTTAGATGAAGCGACCGTTACCAAAGAAGTGGTTAATATGGTAGCGGAAAAGACAGGATATCCGGAAGATATGTTAGACCTTGATTTGGATATGGAAGCCGACTTGGGTATTGATACGGTTAAACAAGCCGAATTGTTTGCCGCAATGCGCGAATATTACGGTATTGTTGCGCAAGACGGTATCCAACTCAAAGATTATCCGACCATTAGACATTGTATCCAATTCGTATTAACGCATGCGATGGGGGCTGCCTCTTCCGCGCAATCTGCCCCGACCGTTTCTACTTCTGTAACACTTACACCTGTGGTAACTCCGGTTGCGGAACAACCTGTTCAAACTCCGGTTGAAACCGTCGCTGAAACACCCGTGCAAGCAACGCCCGCTCCGGTGCAAGTAGCCCCGGCTGTTTCTCCGTTAGCGGTTGCTCCGGTTGCTACCTCGGCGTTAGATGAAAATACGGTTACCAAAGAAATCGTCCAAATGGTAGCGGAAAAGACGGGCTATCCGGAAGATATGTTAGATCTTGATTTGGATATGGAGGCCGACTTGGGTATTGATACCGTTAAACAAGCCGAATTGTTTGCCGCGATGCGCGAGCATTACGGTATTGTTGCGCAAGAAGGTATCCAACTCAAAGATTACCCGACGATTAGACACTGTATCAATTTTGCCTTGTCGCATACCGCTGCCGCGCCTACGGCACAAACGGCTGCGCCTGTCGAGCAAGCGCAAACCCCGGTTGAAACTCCGGCTACTCCGGTAGTTACCCCGGTACAAACGGCAACGGTAGAGCCGACTCCCGTGACACAAACCCCTGTTTCGCAAGGATCGGCGCTCCCGGAAATTCATGTGGAAAAAGTGGAAGAAGCCGTTCCGTCTGCCGGAGAAATCGGTAAACCGACGGAAGAAATGTTGACCACTAATCCCACCGCTCCGGTGCAAGTACGCGAATCATTAGCCGAACGGCCCGAGCGCGAAGGATACGCCGGAGAACACTGCCACGAAAAGAAACTGCGTCATGTAACGGTAGTGGCTCCTGCGCCTTTGTCCGTGCGTGAAAACCGCCGGTTGTCCAAAGACCGCACGGTTCTTATCTTTGCCGATAATGCCCAACTTATTAAAGCATATCAGGAAGAATGTAAAGAACTCGGTGTGAAATATCATATTTTCACTACTCTTAAAACGCGCAGCAAAAATACGACTATTGTAAATTGGGAATCGTATGAAGAAACAGAAGCCGCACTCAAAGAGTACGCACAGGAAGATCCCAACGTGCAAGGTATTGTGTATTTGCTCGGCGCGAACGTCAAAAAGTTTGACAAAAAAGTCAGCCCGCATAACGAATTAACTAAATACGTAATGCCGCTGTTTATTGCCTTGCGTGTGTTTGAAAAAGGACTCGCCAACCGCACGGATGCCGATACATTCTTTGCCGTAAATACCAAGATTGACGGTACGTTCGGTTACACGACCAAAGATGAGTTTAACCCCATTACGGGTGCCTTGTGTGGCGGCACAACCTGTTTCCGCCGCGACGTGTACGAACACACCGGAGCGATTGCTAAATTGTTAGACTTTGAACCGACTGTCACCCCCGATGAAATGGCTCAAAAAACCATGGATGAAGTCTTGCATGGCGATATGCGCCTGATGATCGGTACGCGCGGTGGCGAACGGACGACGATTTTATCCGTTCCTGTTCGTTTGGACAGAAGTGTCAAACGGTGTGATTTAACCGGAAAAACGATTATATTTACCGGTTCGGGCCGCGGTATCGGAGCAATGCTGGCTCAAAAAATCGCTGCCCAATATCACAGCAAAATTATCGTATTAGATATTATTGAACTGCAAGAAAAAACACCGTTATGGGCCAAAATGAACGAAGCCGAACTGGCGATGCTCAAAAAGCAGTTATGGGAAGAAATGAAAGCCGATACCACTAAGCGTGCTACCCCGGTGATGTTAGAACGGGCGTTTGGGCGCGTGAAAGATTCGGTGACTCTCTATAACAACTTGCAAAAACTGCGCGATTTGGGCGCGGAAGTGGAGTATTACCATTGTGACGTAACCAACAGTTCCATGGTCAAAGAAGTCTGCACGAAAATCAAAGCCAAAAACAGCCGTGTGGACGGACTTATCCACTTTGCGGGGTTGGAACGCTCTAAACTTATTTACGATAAAGATCCGGCGGAATATTACCGTATCTTTGACGTAAAAGCCACCAGTTTTGCTCTGTTCCTTGCTAATAATATCGTGCGTGACGGTGGGTTCTTCGCATTTGCCTCATCTATTGCGGGTAAATACGGTAACCTCGGTCAAAGCGATTATGCAAGTGCCAACGACTATTTAGCCAAATCAGCCTTCTCGCTGACCAACCAAGGCTACCGCGCCATTGCGATTGCCATGAGCGCTTACAAAAATGTCGGTATGGGGGTGCGCGCCGGTGTAGAACAATTCTTACGCGCTAACGGCGTGGACTTTGTGGACCCCGAAGACGGTATGCAGATTTTCTTAGACGAAATCGTTTATGGAACGGTACCGGAAATCGTACTGACGGGCGCTCTCGGTAACTTGGATTGGGACCACCAACTCCGTACGGAAATGGATGAAATCGTGCCGTCCGGTGCCGGCAACACGCTTGCGCCTACGCCGACGACTTCCACTCCGTCCGCAACTACTCCGGTCAACAATACGCCGGCCCCGTCGGTGGCTCCTACCGCGTCTGCTAAACCCGATGTTTCCAAAGCCACACATTTTTTGGGAACGGTAACTGCGGTCACTCCGGGGGCGGAAATCCATACGGAAAAGGAATTTAATTTAGAGTCCGACCCGTATTTAGCCGACCACGCTATTGAAGGCACCCCTTATGTGCCAGGTGTCATGGGCATTGAAACCTTTGTCCAAACCGCTACGGCATTAACGGGCCATGTCCCGCACGGGTTGAAAGACGTCCATTTCTACTTGCCTATTAAACTCTTGCGCCGTCGCCCACAAGCGGTGCGCGTCATTGGTAAAGTGCAAGGGGCAGACGTAAATATGGAAATTGAGTCTGACTTTATCAATAGCAAAGGAATTAAAATGGGTAACACCCGCCGCCATTTTACAGCCCATACGTTAGCAAACTTTGTTTCTACGTGGGATAATGTAAAAGCCGCCGCGTTGGCGAACATACACGATCCAGTCAGTGTAAGTAAAGAAGAAATCTATAAAAAGTATTTCCATGGGCCGTCGTTTCAAGTGTTGGGCGG
Source organism: Candidatus Avelusimicrobium luingense (assembly GCF_902757105.1). NCBI lineage: Bacteria > Pseudomonadati > Elusimicrobiota > Elusimicrobia > Elusimicrobiales > Elusimicrobiaceae > Candidatus Avelusimicrobium > Candidatus Avelusimicrobium luingense. The sequence goes on along the minus strand of NZ_CACVTK010000001.1, from coordinate 242,210 downwards.
TATATTGCGGGTAGATACAACGGGTTCTTTGGCGTTGTATAATACCACACCGCGCCCCCAATGGCTTGACGGGCCGCGCACGCTACTGGCTAACCCAATGTTGATTGAAGCCGCGTTCCAATGCTGTGGTTTCCAAGATATGACGGTAGAAAACAAAATGACGCTTCCCGATGCAATTGATGAAGTGGCTATTTTGAAAAATGAACTTCCGCCTGCGCAGTTGTATTTGTATGGCGTCAGCCGCGGTTATACGGCAGACGGCAAAACATCCCACGATGCGTACGTCTTTGACGAAAAAGGCGACGTGTGGGTGGAAATCCACGGGTACAAGGCTATCGGCCAGTAAACATGGCGTACCAATTAGAAGTAGTTGATTTAACACACCTGCCCCCGGCAGACGCTATATTAAGCCCGCAAGAGCAAACGTATTTTGAAACGTTACGTTTCCCCAAGCGGCGTAGCGAATGGCTCGGGGGCCGGTTTGCGTTAAAACAACTGGTGTCGCGTGCGTTAGATAAGGCCGATTTGCATACCATAGAAGTATTACCGCAAGAGAGCGGCAAACCTACTTTAACAGTGGGGGAAAAAACGGTTTCTTTGGCATATAGCATTACGCACAGTAACGGATTTGCGGTGGCGGCTGTCAGCGCGGATGAAAAACTGATCGGTATTGATTTGGAAAAAATAGAACACCGTATTGCCGCATGGGCGACCGATTTTTTCCATCCGGACGAACTGACCGAAAATAGCGACGAATTTTTAACTGCGTTATGGACACAAAAAGAAGCCCTTGTTAAATTACTGGGCACCGGGCTTTCTTTGCGTAGTAACGAAGTGTGTATGGTCGCCGGAAAGCCGCGCTTTGCGGGGCGTGCGTTGGAAATTTATAAATCTCTCGGCGAGCCGGAAATTACCGTTAAAACCGATAAATGGCCTACCGGGTTTATGTTTTCCGTGGCGGTGGGAAAATAGACGGTTTGTTGATGTTTTTTAGTATTATATTTTTATAGAGGTAAATATATGAAACAAATATCAAGCCGTTTAGGCGGATTTACACTCATTGAACTTTTAGTGGTAGTTTTAATTATCGGCATTTTGGCGGCGGTGGCATTTCCACAGTATCAAAAAGCCATAGAAAAATCTCATTTGGTGCAAGCCGTTACCATGGTCAGATCCATCGTTCAGGCCGAAGAAGTTTATCATTTGGCCAACGGACAATATACCGGCCAGGTAGATGAGTTAGATCTGTCCGTCCCTTCCAATCCGGATTTTGCCGTAGCCATTCATAGTACTAATACTTCTGTCATGCATATTCAGGCAGAACGACGCAAACTCGGAAATTCCGGACGTTGGTACATTATTTATTATATGGCACGCGGAACATATGATTGTGTGGCTGCGGCGAGCGATACCAAAGCCAATGACTTTTGCAAAACCGTAGGCATCGACAAGGTCACTTGTCCGGAAAGCGGTTATAACTGCTACGCCTTGCGCTAATCAGATCAGAACTTATACCAGTATTGCCCGGTTTGGCTTTGCCGGGGAGCGTTATTGCTGGCGTGTTTGCACAGCGTGATACCTAATTCGCTGTTTTGGGGAGTAAAGCAAAGTCTGGCTCCGGCATGTGCATGGGCGTTATCAAAAGAAAAAGTCAAATACAGATGTTTGGAAGCCGCCGCCCCGTCATAGGCTAAACGTGTGTCCCAGGCCGATACCGATTCCCAATTTGATCCTTCTATATATGAATTTAAATTCAAGCCCCATCCGGCGGCATTTGTAATGGTTGTATTATTTACAGTTCCTTCCAAATCAATATCCAGTTCTGACCAATTGGCTGTATATTGTCCGTTGGCCATATAGTATCTTTCTTCGGCTTGTTTTACTGCGTTAGCCAGCGTGACTAGTTGCGTCATCCGTGCTTTGGCTACCGCCACCTTATATTGCGGCAAGGCTACACTGGCCAAAATGCCGATAATTAAAACGACTACTAATAACTCAATAAGCGTAAAGGCTTGGTTATTCATAAAATGCTCCTTACTGTTTTTACTATTATATCAATATTCTTATTTATCCGGATAAAATAGAAAGCGTTTTTGGTTGTATTCCCTTTTTATTTAGTAAAATATAAATATAGTAACGGAGGGAATATGATAGAACTTTTTGAAGACCCGCGGCTAGATAAACCGTCTAATGATCCGGCTCCGGAAAGCCTTATAAAATTCAGACAAATTTCCCAAGATGCGCTTAAAGGCGCGGGCGAAGCACGCATCAAAGCCCAAAAAGATAAGGGCAAAATGACCGCGCGCGAACGTATTTCTTATCTATTAGATAAAGACAGTTTTTTTGAAATTCAAAGTTTGTTAGAAACTTCTTGTACCGACTTTGGTGTTAAAGATAAACACATCAAAGGGGATGGCGTCGTCACCGGGTTTGGTCGTATTAACGGGCGCGAAGTGGCTTTGTTCGCGCAAGATTTTACGCAACTGGGCGGCTCACTCGGTTTAGCACACGCGCGCAAAATTGCCGATATTATGGACAAAGCCATTGAAGCCAAAATCCCGATAATCGGACTTTTTGACTCCGGCGGTGCGCGTATCCAAGAAGGGGTGGACAGCCTTAACGGATTCGGCGAAATCTTTTATCGCAACGTAAAAGCGTCTGGTGTGATTCCGCAGATTTCTGTAATTTTAGGGCCTTGTGCGGGTGGCGCGGCTTATTCGCCGGCGCTTACCGACTTTATCTTTATGGTGGACGGTATCAGCCATATGTTTATTACCGGGCCCAGTGCCGTCAAAGCCGCTACCGGTGAAGAAGTAGATTTTGATTCTTTAGGCGGCAGCAAACCGCATAGCGAAAAAAGCGGGGTGTGCCAATTTGTCGCCAAATCAGAACAAGATTGTTTCCGCCAAGTGCGCGAACTTTTATCGTTCTTACCGCAAAACTGCGAAGAAAGTTCGCCGTTGCAAACTACCAGCGATGTCACCGACCGCAGTGTGCCGGTGTTAGAGCGGATTTGCGAAATGGACCCGAAAAAAGCATTTCGTATCCACCACGTTATTTGGCGCTTGGCTGACGATTTCGGCTTCTTTGAAATTCACCAAAATTTCGCTAAAAACATTGTAACGGGTTTTATTCGGTTGGCGGGCCACGTCGTCGGTGTGGTGGCTAACAACCCGGCGCATTTGGGCGGCGCGTTAGATTGCGACGCCAGCGATAAAGCGGCTCGCTTTATCCGGTTCTTAAATGCATTTAATATCCCGCTTTTGACGTTAGTGGATACAGGGGGATATTTGCCCGGTGTCGCCCAAGAACATGGGGGAATTATCCGCCATGGTGCAAAACTTTTGTATGCCTATTCCGAAGCCACTATCCCGAAAATTACGCTCGTGTTGCGTAAAGCCTACGGCGGTGCGTATATTGCGATGGGTTCTAAAATCTTAAAAGGCGATTTTAACTTCGCTTTCCCGAGTGCCGAAATTGCCGTGATGGGGCCGCGCGGCGCGGTGGAAATTTTATATTCCCGCGCTCTCAAAGCGGAAAAAGACCCCGCCAAACAAGAAGAACTCAAAATCAAAATGACGCAGGAATATTCGGACAAGTTCGCCTCGCCTTACCAAGCGGCGACGAACGGTTCTATTGACGAAATTATTGAGCCGGCCGAGGCGCGCAGTAAAATTATCCGCGCGTTTGCGGTCTTGCGTACGAAACGCGATCCGAAAAATCATCCCAAACGTGGGAATATCCCGTTGTAACATCCGGCGGGTTTAACTTGCAAATATAGGGGCGCCACTTAATAAGCCGGCGCCCTTTTTTTGTCCTTTGTGCTTTGTGGGTGTTTAAGGTAAGGTGGCACAGCGGAAAAAATTTGATATGATATGAATATGGAACAAGCAGATTCTTTAGACAGTGCCAACGAATATTTTAAGCAACTTGGTAAAATTACCCGCGAAATTGACCGCGCGGAAACTTCTCGCCTTTGGACGTTAGCCAAAAAAGGCGATAGCGCCGCCAAACAACAAATTTTGGAAAGTAATTTACGGCTCGTCGTGCCGACCGCCAAACGCTTTTTGCGTCCGGGCATGGAGTTAATGGATTTAATTGAAGAAGGAAACTTAGGGTTGTTGCAAGCGATAGAAAAATTTGATCCGTCTAAAGGATACCGTTTTTCCACCTATGCCGTGTATTGGATAGAACAATATATCCGCAAATATATTGAAGAACAGTCGGGTTCTATTAAAATTCCGTCACATGCGTGGGGAAATTTGAAAAGGTGGTTCCGCGCGTGGAATGAATTAAAAGAAGCCAACGGACGGGATCCGTCCTTGCAAGAAATGGCGAAAGAATTAGATTTATCCGCCCGGCAAGTCAAATCTATCATGGATACGTTGCAGGCGGCCAAAGGGATTGATTCTTTGGCAACCGTAGTGTATGAAGAAGATGAAATGACGCTGGAAGACGTGCTTAGTGACGACGGCAAGGGCAACCCGCATGATGTGTTTGTTAAACAGGAAGATCATAACCGTATTAAAAAAAGTATGGCGGACTTAAATGACCGCGACCGCCAAATTATCATTATGCGTTATGGGCTTGATGATAACGAACCAAAGACATTAGGCGAAGTGGCAGACGTGCTTGGATTATCGCGTGAGCGTGTGCGCCAAATTGAAGAGCGTGCCGTCGGTATTTTACGCCGCGAAGCGATAAAGGCCGGTATTTTAGAAGTTTCAACGTCGGACTTTCGCACCCGTAAACTTCATGCGGCTATGAAACCTCATATCAAAACAAATATCTTAGGTGAAGAACGCCCGCAAGGGGCTCTGGCCAAATTGCTAAAGAAAGCCAAAACGACGATGGCCAAAAAAACAAAATCTGCTTCCAAAAAGACTTCTAAAAAGGTTGTTAAAAAAGTAAAGCCGAATAAAAAAACTGCCAAAAAGGCAGTAAAAAAAGTGGCTAAAAAAGCAACCCGCAAGCCAACTAAAAAAGTGGTTAAAAAAACCGCTCGTAAAACGGGACGTCGCCGTACTTCTAACAAATAATTTCACGCCCCCGTAGCTCAATTGGATAGAGCGATTCCGTCCTAAGGAAGAGGTTGCGAGTTCAACTCCCGCCGGGGGTAAAAATAAAAAGCCCGCCTAGGCGGGTTTTTATTTTTTGTCCCGGAGCACACCAACTGCTTGGTGTGTGTCGGGAGTTGAAAGGCGCAGCGATGTTTTTGTTTGAGCGTGCGGTAGCCGCGAAAGGCAAAAACCGCGAGCCCGGCCTGCAGGCATTTTGTGTTAGCAAAATGACCGGAAGGCAACCTCCGCCGGGGGTATTTCTGCGGTTTGTCGCTTCTGGCATTAGGGCATTTTATAGATTCGGGATGTGTTAGTTTGTACCAAGGTTGCCCCAAATAATTTTTTGCAATATCCCCCGGCCGGCCCATTGTAGGCAATGGTTTCGCCAGAGAGAACTTCTCCACAAAAAATGTCATTTTCCGTTCGCTCGTTTGCTATACTTGTAGCATTTAATGCAAGAGACAGGTAAAATCCTGCACCGGCATACCGTCCTTTTAAGCGGCCCACAAAAAGTTGAGTTTCTGTGTTTGATTGATAAATTTGTACGGACCACTCGCCATTGGAGCGGGTGTCTGTTATCCAATTCGTAAACCATTTTTCATTTCCCGTCCATGGAATTTCTATGTCTAGTTCAGAAAAAGAGGTGGCATAATGTCCGTTACTTAAAAAATAAACTGTTTGCGCTTGTGCCAATGATTTGAGTAGTGTAAGCGCTTGTGTCGCCCTACTTTTTTCAACAGCCTTTTGATATTGTGGCAAGGCGACACTGGCCAAAATACCGATAATTAAAACAACTACTAATAATTCAATGAGTGTAAAGGCTTTCCGATTCATAAAAATTCTCCTTGTTGCTTTTACTATTATGTAAATATTATTATTTTTTTTTTTTGATTTGTCAAGAAGGGCTTTTTAGTTTGGCAAATTGATAAGGCTTTCGAGTCCTAGTCGAAGGCCACGCAGGTGCTGCTTACGGACTCGGCCACAAGTCACCTTACTGACGTGCGGCGCTCGCGGCCCCGCCTCGCCATACTCGCCTTGTGCTTACGCACAAACTCGTATAAGGCTCCGGCTTTCGAGTCCTAACGCAACACCAAGCAGTTGGTGTTGCTGTCCGAGACCATAAAAAAAGAAACCCCTTGCGGAGTTTCTTTTTTTATGGTTTCCGGACTAGGACTCGAACCTAGAATGACTGGACCAAAACCAGTAGTGATACCATTTCACCATCCGGAAGTAAATCTTCCTTACCTATTTATTATACATCAATTTAGCGTGTCGTGTAAAGAAATTTTACTTGCCCGACGTGTAAAACGGGGTGCAAAATACCGTGCGCCCGTAGGCACAGACTTCACGCGACAGTTGTTGCGCTTCGTCTTCCGTCTCCGTTAACGCAAAAACCGTAGAGCCGGAACCGGACATTAGTACCGCTTTTGCTCCCGCCGAGCGTAAATCGTTTAGGGCTTGTTTTACCGGGGCAGAAATGGATGATACGCCACTTTCTAACCGGTTAAACAAAAGCGGTGTCCAGGCGTCCAATTTATTTCCTTCTTTAATACACGAAAGCAATTGCTCCAAGCGGGTGGTGTTCGCTTGAATTTCTGTCGGATTGGGTAACTGAAAATTACCAAATACCATTTTAGTGGAAATAAAAGCGTTGGGATAAATCAGCACGAGCCACGGCAATTGGCCGTTAAATGAAATGGGGGTTAATTTTTCGCCAATGCCTTCACCCAGCAAAAATGTATCATCATACATAAATAACGGCACATCGGCACCCAATTGGGTGGCTAACGGTAATAATTCGGAAATATCTTTGTGAAAAATATCGCAAAGCACGCGCAACGTATTCGCCGCATCCGAGGAACCGCCCCCCAGGCCGGCTCCGGTCGGTACGCGCTTTTGGAGTTTAAAATTTAACCGGGCGGTTAAACCGAAATGTTCTAAAAAACCGCGTGCGGCCCGACATACTAAATTTGTTTCATCGGCACGTAAACGTTTACCTACCGGCCCTGCAAGTGTAAGTGAAATTTCTGTTTTGTCAGCCGGTTGAACCGCAACGGTTAATGTATCGCCCAATTTGATTTTGGCAAACAAAGTGGCCAATTCGTGATATCCGTTAGGCCGTTTACCGGTAACTTCTAAAAATAAATTAACCTTGGCGGGACAAAAGCGGGTATATATCATTTTTTCCTCGATTCATCCGTAGCATAGGCCAAAGCGCCCCAATGATATTCATCGTGGCTGATGAGATTTCCTTCTTCATCATACAAGTTGCGTTTGCCTTCTAATAAGCCATCACTATAAAATTCTTCTAATTCCAATTTTCCGTCGGGGAAGAATTTTTTGCGTTCACCGTCTAACCGTCCGTTGGTATAATTTTCATAAAACCATACTTCACCGTTTTGGAAAAAGCATTGTCGTTGACCGTCCAGTTTTCCGTCTAAATAATTTTCCACATACCACAAGGCTCCGTCGGGAAAGAAAAGTTCCCGTTTTCCATGGCGGCGCCCTTCGGTATAATTTTCTTCACTTTTTTTGCGCCCGCTCGGATAATAAGTAATACGCGGGCCGTTTAATTGCCCGTCGGAATAACTTTCCAAACAACGCAAAGTGCCGTCTTGCTGGGTCAACGTGCGTTCCCCATGCAATCGGGAGTTGCGATACGTACATTTGGCGGTTAACTGTTCTTTGTTGGTTTGTGTAATATAGGTGGCTTCACCTTGCAATAAACCGTCAATAAAGTGTTCGCGGGAGAGTTCTTGTCCGTTATCAGTGTAATGGATCAATTCGCCATTTAATTTATTGTTCTTATAATGCGCCAAGGTAATAATTTGGTCTTTTTCGTTAAATTCTTTTACTTCGCCGTCGGGAATATTGCCCAATAATTCCAACGATGCCCCGTTTGAAGAAACCGTTTCTTCGGCTACTTCTTTCCCGTTACAATAAAACGAGTGCGTGCCTTTAGAAGTTTTCAGGGTTGTCCCTTCGTGGCGCGGGGCGGCTCCAATGGGGGCAACAGGGGTGGCCTTTTCGTGAATTTGTTGCAAAATGCCTTTGGTATATTCTTCACTGAAAGATACCGAGCCGTCTGTTAGGTTGATGACTTGTAACTTTCCATCCAATTTGCCGTTGCGGAAATGTTTTACTGTGGCCGACGAAACCGTAAATTCGTACACTTCTCCGTCGGGCAATGTACCGGTTGTGTTGACGATATTTTGTTCGCGGTCTATAAATTCTTTAGCCACCACGGTGGCGCGGTAATACGTACGATCAGTCGGTGAAGCAATACAAATAAGTTTCTTTTTTTGCGTAGTAGGCATAAATTCTCCCTTGGTTAAAATTGTAGCACATTTGAACGCTATACAAATAATACTTGACAATTCCCTATTCACTTGATAGCCTTTATGTATATAAGCAACTAGCCTAAAATGGGGGAAATATGAGTGAAGTAATTATCAATGACAGCAATTTTGAAGAAGAAGTTCTTAAAGCACAAGGTCCGGTTATGGTGGATTTTTGGGCTACTTGGTGCGGCCCTTGCCGCATGCTAGCCCCGGTAGTGGAAGAATTAGCCGGTGAATATGCGGGAAAAGTTAAAGTATGCAAATTGGATACCGACCAAGGTCCGGAAACAAGCGCCAAATACCGCATTTCTTCCGTTCCGACGATTTTGTTTTTCAAGAATGGGGAAGTAGTGGCTCAAGCCGTTGGTTTGCAATCTAAATCTGCCTTGCAAGAAAAATTAGATGCTTTATTATAGGAGATCACCTTATGAAAAAAATATTGGGAATTGTAATAGGGATACTGATTGTTACGGCAGGTTTCCTATGGGTTAACGCACAGATTACTGGAGGAGTATGTGATGACAAAGGAAACTGTTCTCTTCCATCAAAACGTAATAATCCTTTTTCGAATTTCGGCAAGAAACAAGAACCAGAAAATATACCGGAACTGGAATTCCCAAAATTTACTCATAGTATGTATGAAGAAGATGTGAAAAACGGAAAGAAGAAAATTTACATCATTGCCTTTGTGAAAAACGATAAGAGTTGCGAACACTGTAAAGCTGCCAAGGGTGAGGGGGAACTGTTGGATCAATTAACCCAATATTACAAAAATGATTCGTTGGTTGGGGTATATGTTGCCTATTACAAGGATACTCCCATGACAAACGGGAGATATGTGTATAGCGAATATGCTAGAAAACATCCGGAATCATGTGTGGCCGGCGGGGATGCTCCCGTTTTTGCTTGGTTAACAGCCAATGGTAACAAACAAGTGACACAATTTAGCGAAATCGCCTGCGGATACGACCGAACAAAAGTTGCCCAGTCCATGGCGGATGTTATAGAAGTAATTGAAGCCGTTAAAAAGGCTGCATTTCCGTCAGGTAATTCCAATAACACACGCGCCATACGCTAATCTTCTTTAAGCACCTCGGTTTTGTGCCGGGGTGCTTTCTTTTTCATTCAATTTTATGACCGAATTTTCACCCCAATTTTTTTTGATAGATGCCCATAATTTTCTGCACCGCAATTATCATGCGTTGCCGAAATTGACGACTTCGTCGGGCCAAGAAGTGGGGGCATTGTATGGTTTTGTGCGGTGGTTGCTTAAAATGCTCAAAGAACATCACCCGGCGTATGTGGCGGTCTGTTTTGATTCGCCCGGCGGGTGTGCGCGGCGAAAAGCCTTGTTGCCATCCTATAAAGGCACGCGCAAAAAGCCGGATGATGCGCTTATTAGTCAGTTAAATATCGCGCGTGATTTAGTGTCGCGGTTGGGGCTGGCCGTAGTAGCCAAACCCGGCATTGAAGCCGACGATTTGATGGCTTTTTTGGCGCGCGAAGCCGCCAAGCAACAAGTTCCCAGCGTATTGGCTACCACCGATAAAGACGTCTACCAATTTTTAAACGATTATATTCACATTTGGCCCGCGGGCGGCAAGGACGGCTTTAAGGGACCGGAAGCCGCTAAAGAAAAATTCGGCGTAGAGGTAAATTTTCTGCCGGATTATTTTGCTATTGTGGGCGATGCGGCAGATAATATCCCCGGGGTGCATGGCGTAGGGCCGAAAAGTGCCGTGGAACTTATAGAGAAATTCGGACATTTGGCCGATATTTTGCGCGCCGCCCATAACGATAACCCCGATATCAAGCCCGCGTTAGCCAAAAAATTACTGGCCGGCGAAGGCGAAGCATTACTTTCCAAGCAACTCGTTGTATTTGATTCTAATTTAGATATGCCCTTTTCGTTGGAAGATTACCGCGTGCATATGCCCCAACGGCAAGTATTAGACGATTTATTTGCACAGTACGAGTTCAAAAATTTGTGGGAGTATTTAGATGTGCCTCCTGCTGTTTCGCCCGTTAAAATGCCGGATGGACCGGAACAACAACTTACGTTGTCGCAAGCGTTGGAAAAAGCCACCGCGTTGCCACGGGTGTTTTTACATGCGCAAGAAGAACTCGTTTTGCTCGGCTTATCGGCGCATGAATTTTCTTTGACGCCTATGGCTCAAGTGCAACCGTGGGAATTGGATGCGCTCAAAAAATTGGTCCAAAATGATGCGGTGGAAAAATCGGGGTATGATTTGAAATTGACCTTGCGTGAATTAGATATCAATGCACAGGGGCAAAAGTTGAATTGTTTTGACAGCCGTTTGGCCCGTTATTTATTAAATCCGTCGGGCGATTTGAGTTTTTCGGGGGCTTGCGCGGAGTATTTTTCCGCTCAATTACAGGAAGAAAACCCGCAAGAACTTTTACGCGCGTATAACCGCTATGGGTTTGCCTTACAAGAGATTTTGACGCAAAAACTTAAAGAAAGCGCCCAATACGATTTGTTCCGAAATTTAGAATTGCCGCTGATGTCGGTATTATCGGCTATGGAATACAACGGGCTACGTGTTGACCCGGGTTTTTTGGAAAGTTTCCAAGTGGTTTTGGAAAAAGAAATTGCCCAACTGCAACAGTCTATTGATACCCGTGCGGGATATGCTGTCAATGTCAATTCCCCAAAACAACTCGGCATTTTGTTATTTGAGCAGATGAAAATTCCACCTGTGAAACGTACGAAAACAGGTTATTCTACGGATGAAGAAGTATTGGCCCAACTGGCGCCCAGTTATCCGATTGCCCAAGAAATTTTGGACTACCGCGCCGATGCAAAACTGAAATCTACCTATGTGGATAATCTCTTGCTGTTAGCCGATGAAGAACATAAAGTTCACTCGTATTTGGATCAAACCGGTACGGTAACGGGGCGGTTATCCAGTTCCAGCCCGAACTTGCAGAATATTCCGGTTCGTACGGAAAAAGGCCGCTATTTACGCAAAGCCTTTTGTGCTGCTCCCGGTAATGTGATGCTCAGCGTGGACTATTCGCAAATTGATTTACGCGTACTGGCGCACGAAAGCCAAGACCCCGTCTTGGTGCAGGCATTTTTAGACGGGGGGGACATCCACACGCAAACAGCCGCCCAAGTTTTTGGAGTCATGCCGCTAATGGTAACGGACGAAATGCGCTCTAGTGCAAAGGCCATCAATTTTGGTATCATTTATGGGCAGGGTCCCATGGGGCTTTCCCAAGCGTTAGGCATTTCTTTACGGGAAGCCAAAGAATACATAGATAATTATTTTAAGAACTTCCGGGTAGTGCGTGAGTGGATTGATGACAATATCGCCAAAGCGCGCCAAAACGGATATGTAAAAACTATGTTGGGACATATCCGGTATCTGCCGGAGTTTAATATGGGTATCGGTTCCATGGCATCGTTTGCCCAACGTGCCGCTATTAACACAATTGTACAAGGCGGTTCGGCTGACATTATTAAGAAAGCCATGTTAGATGTGTTTGATGCTTACCGTAATTCGGCCGTAAAAATGACGATGCAAGTGCACGACGAATTGTTATTTGAAGTCCCCGCGGACACGCTTATGCAAACCGCCGGACATATTAAACAGTTGATGCAAAATACCGTTAAGTTGCGCGTTCCGCTGTTAGCGGCCGCCAAGGCGGGTGCCAACTGGTACGAGATGAAAAAAATTCCCTTATGAAAAAACGGCTTGTTGGGCTAACCGGCAGTATGGCCAGTGGCAAAAGTACGGCTTTGCACTGTTTGGCCTCTTGCGGGGCTTATACATTAAGTGCCGATGAATTGGTGCGTGAATTGTATAAGACCGCTCCGGTACGGTGCCGGTTGGAAAAATGGTTTGCTACCACCGATACGGAAAAGATTGCCCGGGAAGTGTTTTCTTCACCTAAAAAGCGCAAACAGTTAGAAGATTTTTTACATCCGCTTGTATGGCAGTTGGCGCAAAAAAAATTAACCGCCGCGCCTGTTTCGTGGGCCGTATTTGAAATACCGCTCTTATTTGAAGCCAAATGGGATGAGCGGGTAGATGTAACCGTTTTAATAACGGCCAGTGCCAAAACTATTACTTCGCGGTTAAAAGCGCGGGGAATTTCATTGCAACAATATCGGGAACGCCGTCAAACGCAACTAAGCGAAGCGGAAAAAATCAGCCGTGCCGATATGGTGGTGTATAACGATGGCACAAAAACCGATTTGGAAATAAAAATGAAACGCTTGTATCAGGCGCTATCAACTTTGTACGCATAAATTAAGGAGTTACTATGGAAGAAACAACCGCTCCGGCCAAGGCCGAGCAAGCCACTAAAGAAGTCAAACCGCAACCGACGGCCAAAGCCGAACGTTCCGGTCGGTCTCAAACGGATAAACGCTCGTATGGGCGATCCAATAATATGACGCGGCAAAACCCGCCCCGCCAACCTAACGGCGCTAAACCGATGGACGCGCGCGAACTTAATAAATTAAGCGTGCCGGAACTGACGAAATTAGCCGTTAATTATAACATTGAAGATATTTCGGGCCTACGCAAACAAGAGTTAATTGGGCGTATTGTGGCTGTTCAAGCCAAACAAAACGGCTCGGTATATGGCGGGGGCGTATTGGAAATCTTACCCGATGGGTTCGGTTTCTTGCGCTCGGAAGAAAATAACTATTTAGCCGGCGGCGAAGATATTTATGTGTCACCTTCGCAAATTAAACGCTTTGGCCTACGCAAAGGGGACGCTATTGAAGGCCTTATCCGTCCGCCCAAAGATAATGAACGGTATTTCGCTATGCTCCAAGTGCAAAAGGTGAACGGAGTAGAATCGGATAAAATCTACAACCGTCCGTTATTTGAAAACTTAACGCCGCTGCACCCCAACGAACGCTTTACGTTGGAATTAGATAAAAACTCCTTGACCCAACGGGTGATTGATATTGTGGCCCCTATCGGCAAAGGTCAACGTGCGTTGATTGTGGCTCCGCCCAAAAGCGGTAAGACGATGATTTTACAAGCGATTGCCCACTCCATTGCGGAGAATTATAAAGATGCTGTTTTAATGGTGCTGTTGATTGACGAACGCCCCGAAGAAGTAACCGACATGAGCCGCAGTGTTAAAGGTGAAGTAGTGGCCTCCACCTTTGATGAGCCGGCCGATCGTCACGTTCAAGTGGCTGAAATGGTGATTGAACGGGCCAAACGTTTAGCCGAACAAGGTAAAGATGTGGTTATTTTGCTGGACTCTTTAACCCGTTTGGCACGTGCGTACAATACGGTTGCTCCGTCGTCCGGACGTGTGCTAACCGGTGGGTTGGAAGCCACTTCTCTGCAAAAGCCCAAACGCTTCTTGGGCGCGGCACGCAACATTGAAGAAGGCGGCTCGCTGACCATTATCGCTACGGCCATGATTGAAACGGGTAGCCGTATGGACGAAGTGATTTTTGAAGAATTTAAGGGAACAGGCAACAGCGAACTTTGTTTGGAACGCAAACTTTCCGAACGTCGCATTTTCCCGGCGGTAGATATTAACCGCAGTTCCACCCGTAAGGAAAACTTGCTCTTAAGCGAGGACGAACTTAATAAAGTGTGGATTATGCGTAAAGTGCTCGCCCCGCTCGGCCCGGTGGACGCAATGACGATGTTGTTAGATAAATTATCATCCACCAAGTCCAATAAGGACTTCTTCAAACAAATGGAATTAGGTACGTTCTGATAAACGGCCTGGATATGTTAAAAAGCCGCCCTGTTTTTGACGGGGCGGTTTTTAAGTGAGAAATAAGAAAAAAACTTTCTTTTTATTTTCCGTTACAATTTGCTATAATAATCAAGAAGCCTTTTTAGGCTGAACCATTTTTTAGAGGAAAAATATATGAAAGAAAAAATTCATCCGACGTACGACTTCGTAGAAGCCGTGTGCGCGTGCGGGAATAAATTTATGACCCGTTCCACCGCCAAAACCTTAAAATTGGACATTTGCTCCGCTTGCCACCCGTTCTTTACCGGCAAACAAAAATTGTTGGATACGGAAGGTATGGTAGATAAATTTAACAAACGCTATGCTAAAACCGAAGGTAAAACTTTGGTACGCAAGCCGAAAACGGAAGTAAAAGCCAAAGCCAAATTGGCTCGCAAACCGGTAGCCGCTGTTAAGAAAGCAGCCGCTAAAAAACCGGCTAAAAAAGCCGCGGCCAAAAAAGAAACCAAGGCTGAAGCAGCCAAATAGCGTTTCCGATTCAAAAGAGCAGACACTTTCGGTGTCTGCTCTTTTTTCTATGTAACACATTGGGGTCAATATGGATACATCAAAATACGTAGCAGAATTTAAGGAACTGGAAAGTGCTCTTTCCAGCGGCAATTTATCGGCGGCTGATTTGGCGGCCAAAGCCAAACGTCACGCTTTTCTCAAACCGATTATTGAAAAAGAACAAGAAATCACCGCAATCGAAAAATCTATCGCTGATGACCGCGCCATGATTGAAGCGGGGGAAGATAAAGAACTTGTTAAAATGGCGGCGGAAGAATTGGCCGAATTAGAAGAAAAATTGCCCGCTTTACAAAAAGAACTGCGTATTTTAGTGATTCCGCCCGATCCCAATGATTCCAAAAATATTTATTTGGAAATTCGTCCCGGAGCCGGGGGGGAAGAATCTGCCTTGTTTGCGGCTGAACTGTTGCGTGTGTACCAACACTTTGCCCAAACCAAAGGCTGGGGAACGGAAATTTTAGAATATACCCCTACCGGACTTAAAGGGTGTAAATACGTCAGTATGTTTATCAAAGGAGACGGGGCATACTCGTGGCTGCGTATGGAAGCGGGTACCCACCGCGTGCAACGTGTGCCGGATACGGAAACGTCCGGTCGCGTTCATACGTCCACCGTGACGGTAGCCATCATGCCGGAAGCCGAAGAAATTGATATTGAAATCCGCCCCGAAGATTTGGAAATGGAAACGTGCCGCTCCGGCGGTGCTGGCGGGCAAAACGTCAATAAAGTGGAAACCGCTGTCCGTATTTTGCACAAACCGACCGGTATTGTCGTTTCCTGCCGTGAAGAACGCCACCAAGGCGCTAACCGCGAAAAAGCGATGGCCATGCTTCGCGCGAAACTCTATCAAATAGAAGAAGAAAAGCGCAACAAAGAAATTTATGACGAGCGCAAAAGCCAAGTAGGAACGGGCGACCGCTCGGAAAAAATCCGCACGTACAACTTCCCGCAAAGCCGCGTAACCGATCACCGCACCGATATTTCCTATCATAACATTATGGAAATTATGGCGGGAAACATTGAGCCGATATTAGACGATTTGCGCGCGTGGCGTGTGGAACAAAAACTCAAAAACTTGCAAATCTGATGACCGTATCCGAATTAGTAACAAAAGCCGCTTTGCGTTTAACTGCGTCCGGCTCCGACGAGCCGCAACCTAACGCCGAGTGGCTTTTGGCCTGTATTTTGGGCGTTACGCGCACGTGGCTTTTGGCCCATCCCGATTATACCCCCACGGAAAAAGAACTCGCCTTGTACGAAAAGTATATCTCCCGCAAAGCAAACGGCGAGCCGTTATCGCACATTGTAGGCTACCAACCGTTTGACGGACTTGATATTATCGTTACGCCCGACGTGTTAACCCCGCGTCCGGAAACGGAAGAACTGGTGGAACTTGTCAGCAAGTTATACGACAAAAAGCAACCACTTACGTTTTTGGATATGTGCACAGGTAGCGGGTGTATTGCGTGTGCATTGGCCAAACGTTTTCCGCGCGCACAAGTGTTAGCCGTAGATATCAGCGAAAAAGCACTCGCGGTAGCCGCGCAAAATGTCAAAAAATTCCGCCTTAATGAACAAGTGCACTTGTTACAGAGTGATTTATGGGAAAGCGTAACAGGAACGTTTGATTTAATTATTTCCAACCCGCCGTATATTCCGTCGCAAATTGTAGATACACTCACGCAAGAAGTACTAAAAGAGCCACGCCTAGCGTTAGACGGCGGACAGGACGGACTTGATATCGTGCGTCCGCTTTGCTCGGTAGCGGCCGATTATTTGAACCCCGGCGGGTGGCTTGCTTTGGAACTTTGTAAAGGTCAGGCCGAAGCAGTGGCGCGGGGACTAAACGAAATTGGTTGGCAGACGGACGTCAAAAAAGATATAGTGGGGATAGCGCGTTTTGTACTGGCGCAGAAAATTTAGATTTTTTTAAGGAGTTTTTATGGACAGGTTTTTAATTAAAGGCGGAAAAAAATTACAAGGTACCGTACACATCAGCGGCAGTAAAAATGCGGCCCTTCCTATTTTGGTAGCCACGTTGCTTACCGACGAAAAATGTGTTTTACACCGCGTGCCGAATTTGCGTGATGTGCGCACGACACTTAAAATTTTGCAGTATTTAGGCAAACAAGTAACGTATCAAAATAACGTCGTTACGGTGGAAGCGAATGGCCAACTTAAAAATGATTTGCCGTATGAACTTGTCAAACAAATGCGCGCGAGTTTTTGGGTAGCCGGGCCGCTTTTAGCGCGTTTCAAACAGGCGGATATTCCGCTGCCGGGCGGGTGTGCTATCGGTGTGCGCCCGGTAGATATCCACTTAAAAGGATTTGAAAAGTTAGGCGCACAGTGTGAAGTAAAAGCCGGAAACGTACTTATTCATGCCGACAAACTTTCACCTGCTAAAATTGTACTCCGGTTTCCCAGTGTGGGCGCCACGCAAAATTTGCTCATGTGTGCGTGTTTAATTGGCGGCGAAACGATTTTGGAAAATGTAGCCAAAGAGCCGGAAATTGATGATGTTATCGCTTTCTTAAATAAAATGGGCGCGGATATCCATACCGACGATAAAGGCCGCCTGATTATTCGCGGTGTGAAAGCCTTGCACGGAGCCGAACATACCGTAGTGGCGGACCGTATTGAAACGGGCTCGTATGCGCTAGCGGCCGCCGCCACCCGTGGGGATGTAACCGTGGCCGGTTGTGTGCCGGAACATAACGCAATTTTATGGGAAGATTTGCAAGAAGCCGGTTTTTCATTAGACATCGGTACCGATTTTGTGCACGTACACGCTTACGACGGAGAAATTAAACCGTTAGGTGTCCGCACGGCGCCGTATCCCGGTTTCGCTACCGATTTGCAAGCCCCTTGGATGACGCTGATGACCTTGTGCAACGGAACAGCGGAAGTAGATGAATCCGTTTTTGAAAACCGTTTTATGCACGCGCCGGAACTTGTGCGTATGGGGGCGCGCATTTCTACCGAAAAAAGTGTTGCGCGTATTACGGGCGTGGAAAAGTTATCGGCCGCCCATGTGCAATCGTCTGATTTGCGCGGCGGGTTTGCCCTCGTGATGGCCGGGTTGTGTGCCGATGGAGAAACGGAAGTGGAACGCGTGTATCACATTGATCGCGGCTATGAAAAATTGGAAGAAAAACTTACCGCGCTCGGGGCGACTATCCGCCGCTATAACCCCGATAAAGATGAATTTTAACGATTGGTTTTCCGCTTTGCAAACCCGCACCGCGTCACATAGCGGAGCGGGTTTGGCGGCTTTTAAGGAACTGCTTGCGCGTCTAAAAAATCCGCAACAAAATTACAAAATTATCCACGTGGCCGGCACAAACGGCAAAGGAACGGTGTGCATGCTGCTTGCGCACACGCTTACCGGCGCGGGGGAAAAAACCGGACTATTTATTTCGCCGCATTTGACTAGTCCGACGGAGCGTTTGCAAATTGACAGTATTGAAATTGCACCGAAAGATTTTATAAATGCAGTGGAAAAAGTGCTTGTTTGCGAACAAGAGCCGCTTAATTTGTTTGAGATTTTGACGGCGGCTGCTTTTGTTTATTTTGCCGAACAAAAGGTTACGTATGTTGTGTTGGAAACAGGCCTTGGCGGTCGTAAAGATCCGACGAATAGTTGCTTGCCTGTTTTGTCTATTATTACTTCCGTTGGGTTAGACCATACACAAATTTTAGGCGACACACTTTCGAAAATTGCCGCCGAAAAAGCGGGTATTATTAAACCCGGTGTACCCGTTTTGTGCGGAGATTTATCGTCTGGTGTTAAGCGCGTAGTAGAAGAAATTGCGCGCGAAAGAAAGGCACCGCTAGAAATACTGCATGCGGAAAATTCACTTGGAAATGCCCAAGCGCAAAACAGAGAGTTAGCGTGCCGCGCGGCAAAATTTTTGAAAGTTCCGGATGAAGTAATCGCGCACGCCGTTGAAACGGTTAAAGTGCCGGGACGGTTTGAGATTTTTTCTTGCGGCAAAAAAACAATCATTTTAGACGGTGCGCACAACCCACAGGCAATAGAAAATTTACTCGCATTTTGGCAAACAACGCCGTTTGCCCAAAAGCACGCAACGGTGCTTTGCGCGTTTATGCAAGATAAAGATTATCCAAAGATGCTCTCTATGCTTTCGGCCTGTTTTAAGACGGGGACAGTAACCGCGGTATCTTCGCCTCGGGCGGCGGGGAAAAATCTTATCACCCCTTTATTACCGCCCGGTTGGCAATTTATCCCTGATATTTCCGCCGCTTTTATCCGTGCACAAGCCGAAGTGGTGCTGGTAACGGGTTCTTTTTATCTCGCGGGCGAAATCAGAAAACGAATTATCAATAATACGTTGTGTCAAAATTCCGTTAGAAATTCCGTCTTAAAAAAACATTGACAGCAGCCTGCCTATTGTGGTTTAATAAACTATATACGCGCATACGCGTGCATACGGGAGCATTATGGCAACAGAGAACAATTCGTCCAACGGACAAGGCGATATCGCCCAATTTTTAGAGAAGTTTCAAGACCCCAACTTAAATACATTTAATTTCACGCCTACTGCCGCGCGAGAGGACGTTGCGTCCGAAGACGTATCTAACCAGTACGCGCATAGTTTTGAGAAATTAGAACAAAAAGTACAAGAGTTGGAAGAAAAATTTGACGTTTCCGAACGGCAAAACGAAAAGATCATGGCTGAACTGGCCCATACGCGCGAACATTTGGAACGTCAAAAAGACCGCGATGCTTTCATCCAACATCTTTCCTTCTCTATTGCTAATTTACGTGCCAGTGTAGAAAATCTATCCCGTGCCCAACAGGAACGTCCGTTCTCGTGGCGCGAGCCCGATGTGCAACGCAGTTTTGATACGGTGTCCCGTCCGGTCAATCATGCTCCTATTTATCAATACGAGCCGGATGCTTACCGTGAAGTGCAAGAACGTCGCCGACAGGAAGAACAAGCCGAAAAAGAACGTATTATTTCCAGTTTGCACCAAAAGGCTTCCCAATTAAAAGCCGTCAATAGCGCGCTTGATCGCGAAATCAAAAAAGTGCAACAGGAAAAAATGGAAGCCCTTAAAAAATCGGCCGAGCAAGCCAAAGAAATTTTATCCTTGCGTGACCAGTTGAATAAGGCCGAAGAAAAATTCAAATCGTTTGATTTTGAAGGACGTATTGTTTCTATCCGTCAGGAATATGAGCAACGTGTAAACAGTTTGGAAACACAACTTAAAGAAATTTCCGATACTTGTATGAAACAAGTAGAGGAAATTGAGACGTTGCGCACCGAAAATATCAAACTGCACGAAGCCGCTGCGGAAAAAGAACAACTGCTTATTCAATTAGAAGAAAAAGAAAAAGAATTGCAATCGTTACGTGAAGAAATAGCCTCTTTGCAAGAGAACAGTTCGTTACAAAGCCAAAACCAACAGGCTATTTATGCAGAAACGGTCCGCTCGTTGGAAACCCAACGCGATGAACTCACCGTCCAACTGCAAGCCACGCAAAACGAATTGGATGCGGTACGCAGTGAAAAAGACCAATTGGAACAAAACTTCAAAGCCTTGGTGGAAAAAATCAACGGTAATGATGCTGTCATTGAACAGTTGAAACAAAAGATTGAAGTGCTTGGTACGCAAAATGAGCAACTGGCACAACAAAATACACAACTTAATGATAAGCAAACCCAACTGTTTGAGAAAAACGAACAACTGGCTTTCCAAAATACTCAATTGACGGAAAAACAAGCGCAATTGTTCGCCCAAAATGAACAACTGGCGCAACAAAGTTCTCAATTGACGAAAAAACAAGCCGAATTGTTTGAGAAGAACGAACAACTTGCTTTCCAAAATACACAACTGACGCAAAAACAAGCGTTGCTGTTTGAGCAAAACGAACAATTGGCGCGCCAAAATGACGATCTCACACATCGGCAAGAAAAATTATTTGAGAAAAATGAACAACTTTCCCAACAAAACCGCCAACTGTCCACCCGTCAAGCCCAATTGGAACAACAATTGTTAGACGCGCATCAGACGCCCTCGGTTATTCCGGTAGTCATGCCTGTTAAACAAGCGCAAAATACGCAAGCGTCCAATGTGCAACCGGAAAAACCGGTAGCGAAACCGGCCCCGGCAGCGCCTCAAAATACATCTGCTAAATCGGTTCCTCCCGCTCCGTCTGCTCAAATACCTACTGTAAAAGAGCATGAAGAAAGCCCTATGGAAATTACCCAGACGGCTACCCCTAAAGTGCAAACTTCGGCTGACTTGCCCGAAATTAAAGTAGCAGATCCTGTTCAAACGGATCCGGATTTGTCGGAAGGGGAAGACTTTTTAGAGAAAACCGATAATTTTATCGGGCGTATCAAATGGTCTATTTTCAACGAGGATCGCTAATATGGCACCTTTACAAGTAGCTGTTTTATACGGCGGAAAATCTACCGAACACGAAGTTTCCATTCATAGTGCGCAAACTGTTTGCCGGGTACTTGCCGAAAAACCGCAGGCATATACTGTCTATCCTATTTTTATTGATAAACAGGGCTTTTGGTTTTTGCAAAAAGCCTGTGGCCCGCACCAAGCGAGCGATAAACCTATCACGCCCGTTATTGCACAGGCGGCTAATTTGCTGGCGTTTGACGGTTCGTGGAAAACCAAAATAGATGTGTTTTTTCCGGTGGTTCACGGTACTAATTGCGAGGACGGCACCTTGCAAGGATTTTTGGAAACGTTGGACGTTCCCTATGTGGGATGTGGGGTGCTTCCTTCGGCAATCGGCATGGATAAAGTGGTTACGAAACTGTTGGCCCAATGCGCCGGAGTGCCCGTTTTGCCGTTTTTCCCCATACATAAAAATATACCTTACAACACCTATTTTTTGAAAACATGGGTGGAAAAACAAGGCTTGCCGGTATTTGTTAAACCGGTGCGGCTTGGCTCGTCGGTGGGGGTGCGTAAAGTAAAAACGTTGGATGAATTAAAACCCGCCATAGATTTTGCCTTGTCGTTTGACACGGATGTCATGGTAGAAAAAGGCGTTGACCATGCGCGTGAAATTTTCTGTGCGCTTTACGGACAAGGGGAAAATGTTAAATCTTCTGCTTGCGGTGAGTTGCGTATGCTAGCCGGAGAATTTTTTGATTACAACGCCAAATATCTGGTAGAAGGCGGATGTGAGACGAAAGTACCGGCGGATATTCCTGCCGATATTGCCTCTAAAATGCGGGCCGATAGTGTGGCTGTATTTCACGCATTAAACGGAAGCGGCCTTGCCCGGGTTGATTTTTTGATGGATAAAAACGGAGCGTATTATTTTTCCGAAATCAATACAATCCCCGGTATGAGCGAAACGAGTTTATATCCGCAATTGTTTGAAGCGTGCGGTGAAAAATACCCGCAAATTTTAGATGGACTTATTGAGCAAGCGCAAGAAATTTATAAATGCAAAAAAACCTTATCGTTAAACCGTTAATATGTTAAAACTATTGCAGCGTTTTTGGGACTTGAACATTTGGGTAAAAATAGTATTTTTCTTTTGCCTGATTGGGTTATTGTCTAACACGATACTGGTGTGGCGGGATATTTCGCACAGTGGTATATTGTTGCGGTTGCATGTTGGATTTTTGGTGTTATATGCGGGACAAGTGGCTTTTATCTTGCTAGGTGAACGGCAAGTGTGGGCCTTGGCGGTGTTGCAAGGTGTGATGGCTTTGCTTACCAATGCTGATTTTACGTTATTCCCACTCGTGCGTTTTTTGGGAAATGTAGTTTATTCTTTATGGCCGGACCCGTCTTTGCAATTTTTGAAAGTTTATCAGTATGTTTCTATATCGCTGGCCTTTACGTTACAAATGTTCAGTGCGTTTATTTTGTTTAGTTTGCTTCCGCGCACGTCTAAACCAAAACCTGTATCTGATTCAACAGCCAATTAGACTTATATAAAAAACTCTCCGCGCGAGAGTTTTTTTATGTTATTCTTATGCGTTTATTTTGCTAAATATTGGCGGATAACTTCTTCTTTGAAAGATAAGAACGTGCCGTTTGTAATGGCTTCTCGGGCGCGTTCCATTAAGCGGATTAAAAAGCGGATATTGTGGATACTCATTAAGCGGTGGCTGGTGAGTTCTGCCGAGCGGTACAAATGGCACAAATACGCGCGTGAGAAACGGCGGCAAGTGTAACAATCGCACTGCGGGTCCAGCGGAATTTCTTGCGTGCGGTACTCGGCATTTTTGATGTTCACACGTCCGGTGCTGGTCATGGCCATTCCGTTGCGCCCTACGCGTGTGGGCCATACGCAATCAAACATGTCCACACCGCGTTCAATGGCGTTTAGCATTTCTACGGGAGTACCAAGCCCCATAAAATAGCGCGGTTTTTGCTCGGGCAGATTTTCGGTAACGGCTAAAACAGAGTCATTCATTTGGTCTAATGTTTCACCCAACGAAAGCCCGCCTAAACAATAGCCGTGCGTCGGAAGGGAGGCCATGTGCAGGGCTGCTTCTTTGCGTAAATCGGGAAAGATAGAGCCTTGAATAATGCCGAATAATAATGAATTCCCGACGGAAAAAGAACCGTCTGTTTGCTGGGAAATTTGCTGTTCGGCAACGGTTTTAGCGTAGGCTTTGGCGGCACGTTCGGCCCAACGTTTGGTGATATTTAACGCTTCGCGCGCATCGTGCTTGGACGGATCTTTGGCGTGGATACATACATCTAACATCGTCCAAATATCCGAACCGATTTCGCTTTCAAATTGAATCACATTTTCCGGCGTAAAAAGATGTTTGCTTCCGTCGTGGTGAGATTGAAAAGTAACGCCTTCTTCGTTAATTTTACGGAATTTGGAAAGACTATACACCTGGAACCCGCCCGAATCGGTCAGTATGCTGCCGCCCCAATGCATAAACTTATGGATACCGCCCATCGTTTGTAAAATTTTTGTCGTCGGGCGCAAATATAAGTGATAGGTATTAGAAAGCAAACATTCGGCTCCGGCGTTTTCCAAATCTTCGTCGGTAAGCGCTTTGACGCACGCTTGTGTGGCTACCGGCATAAATACAGGCGTATGAACGGCGCCATGCCGGGTATAAAGGATGCCGGTACGGGCTTTGCAAGACGAATCTTTGGCGAGAATTTTGAAAGGCGAAACCATAACATCATTTTATCATTTTTGATAGTGGTCTGTTGATGGGCCTCTTTGTCCATTATAAAACCCCCGCTTGATAAACGGGGGTTTAGGAAAACTAATTTTTATTTAATCACTTCTTTAACAATCTTATACGCGGCCGGTTTTTTAGCACCGATTTTGACGGCCGTTTTGAACAGGGCTACGCCCGCCTCTAAACGCTTTTTGTCAGACGCGTAAATAGTGGCAATCACGTCGCCTTTTTTGACGGGCTCTCCACCTTTTTTATTTAGCCAAATACCCGCGCCGTAATCAATGGCGTCTTCCATGGTGTTGCGGCCGGCTCCCAAAAGTACAGCCGCGCAACCGGCGGTTTTGGCATCAATATGTTCCACGTAACCGTTTTTGTCGGCTTTGAGTTCGTAGTTGAGTTTAGCATCTTTGAAATAAACGGCGGGTTTATCCACCACGGCCGGATTACCGCCTTGCCACTTAATCATTTCGCGCAGTTTGGCGGCGGCTTGGCCGTTGGCAATTTTTTCTTCTACTAATTTACGTGCTTTTTTAGCGTCTTTTTGTGCGCCGCTGATAAGCAACATTTGGGTGGCTTCTTCTACTAATAATGCGTAGAAGTCGGGCGCGAGATTTTTATTACCTTTCAAAATTTCAATGGTTTGGCGCATTTCGCTCGCGTTACCGATAGCGTGGCCCAACGGTTGGTCCATATAAGTAATCAGGGCGCGGCATTTAATACCCAAGAGTTTGGCGGTTGTAACAAGCGCACGGGCCAGTTTGCGGCTATCTTCCAGTTTTTGCATAAACGCACCGGAACCGTATTTGACGTCCATTAAAAGGCTATCCACGCCTTCGGCATATTTTTTAGACAAAATACTTGCCACAATCAGCGGGCGGCTTTCTACCGAGCCGGAAGCATCGCGCAAGGAATATAATTTCCGGTCGGCGGGGGCCAGATCGCTTGTTTGCCCAAACATACATACATTGAGTTTTTGAATTTGCTTGTAAATATCTTTCACAGGGACACGCACATTAAAATTTTTCATAGATTCTAATTTGTCTAATGTGCCGCCGGTATGACCGAGCCCGCGGCCGGACATCATCGGCACGGCCGCTCCCGCGCAGGCTACGAGCGGGGCCAGTGCGAGCGAAATTCCGTCGCCCACGCCGCCGGTGGAGTGTTTATCTACTTTGGGAAGTTTGGTGATTTTTTTGAAATCTAATCGTCCGCCGGAGTGCGCCATGGCTTTAGTGAACATAGCGGTTTCTTTATCGGATAATGGGTTCAAAAAGCAGGCCATTAAAAAAGATGAGAGTTGATAATCCGGCACGGTTGCTTTAGCCGCCCCTTGCGCTACAAAATTAAATTCTTCTTGCGTAAGCGGTTTGTTACTGCGTTTTTTAATAATAATATCAATCATGCGCATAATTTTTAATCTCCTTATTGATACGACTTGAAAACATTAGCATACCATTTTGGGTATAAAAAGAGAAGTCTCTTTTACGGCTATAAAAATAAAAAACTCCGGCGGTGAAACCGGAGTTTATAATAAAACTGTTTTTAATTAACAGCAGTTGTATTTTTGATGCGGCGCAAACTGCTCTTGTTTTGTTGCATGAGTTGTTTGATGGCCTTGTCTTGTTCGGCCAAAATTTGTGTTTGACGCGCTACATAAGCCTTATAATTTAAGGCAGCGGCCGCTTCTTTTTTAAGTTTACGTTCGGTGTCTAAAGTAATATAGAATGCCGAATTTTTTACTTCTTCACCGAAGGTAGATTGTAAATCTTTTAAGATGGCTTGATTGTTTTCTTGCACGTGTCCCAAGGCGCTGGTCATGCGCACCCGTTCTGCATAAGGGGCTTTGCCCGGCAAGATATCTTCTTCCGTTGTGACGTCTAATACTTGAACTTGTGGCGTTTTAGATGCATTTTGAGTGGTCACATTCCCATGGGTGTTCACCGTGGATATATTGCCCGTCATATGATTGGTTTTGTCGGACATGACGTGTTGCGGGCGTACCGAAGCCGATTGAACTACTGAAAGCGGCATGTTTTTTTGTAACATGGCCGGGTTTTTAGCGGAGGCTTTCATCATGACATCAAAAAGTTGATTGCCCCAAAAAACTTTGATTTTTTCGTCCTGTTCTTTAGATGTACAACCAGCCAAAACTAAGCCGGTGCATAATATAAAAAGATAAGTTTTTTTCATACATTCCCTCGTATAAGCAATATAACAAATTTACGGTAATCCATACAACTGTTTTGTATGTTGCGTAGTTAGTTCGGCTAATTTTTCCAACGGTACATCCAAGTAATCGGCTACGTATTGTGCAATTAAAGGGATATTGGACGGATCGTTTCTGGTGCCGCGTTTGCCTTGGGGGGACAAGTACGGACAATCGGTTTCTAAAATAATTTTATCGGCCCCGGCCTTTTTGACGGCTTCGCGGATATACTCATTTTTTTTGTAGGTAAAACAACCGTTAATACCGAGCAAAAATCCGTAATCCAGTGCCTTTTTGGCTTCTTCGTAGCGTGCACAAAAACAATGCAGCACGCCGGGATAAATGGTTTGACAATTACCGGCCCAATGGTGTTTTAGTGCGGTAAATGTATCGTCGTACGCGCTGTAATCTTCGCCTGCGCGCCGCACATGCAGTACGAGCGGTTTTCGGGTGTGGTTGGCTAGGTCTATCATTTGTAAAAAAGTGCGGTGTTGGATATCTTTGTTTGCTTTATCCAAACACGTATAATCTAGCCCCGTTTCACCTACCGCAAGCGCGCGTTTATCTTGTAAAAGTGCGGAAAGTCGGGCTTCTTCTTGAGCGTTATATTTCGGCGCATATTCCGGATGAACGCCTAGCACCGCGCCAATAAAACCGGGATATTTAGCAGATAAGTCTAACGTTTCTTGCCACTCGTCGGTAGAACAACCGATTTCAATGCTGGCGCACAAGCCGGCCTGCGGTAAGCACGTAGTAATTAACTCGTCGCGGTCAGCGTTAAAGGCGGGATCGTTTAAGTGGGCATGAGAATCAATAAATTGCATATATATATTTTACATTATTTATTATTTTACCGTCGGCATAAACAGAAACTTGACATTGTTTTTTTTGTTAAAATATATTAAAGGATGTTGAATATCAAATAAGGAGAACTTTGATGAAAAATGACCAAGCATTTACGCTTATAGAATTATTGGTAGTGGTTTTGATTATCGGAATTTTAGCGGCGGTGGCGCTCCCGCAATATAATTTAGCCGTTGCCAAAGCACGTGTAAATCGGATGTTACCTGTAATAAAAAGCATTGAAAACGCACAAGAAGTATTTAGATTGGCAAACGGAGATTACACTACAGATTTCAGTTTGTTGGCCGTTGAAACTCCGCTTACCGTCAATGATTTTTCGTGCTACGCGAGTGGTGGACTTGGTAATAATTCGTTTGCCTGTTATTCAAGTAAGTACGCTATAACTTTAGAAAAGTATTATGGCGGTGAGATGTATTGTTGGCCGGGAACTTCCGCCATGTCAGAAAAACTATGCAAGTATTTGTGTCAAACGAACACATTTGGAAGTCCTCATAGAAATTGTGCGGTACGCTTTTAACGTTTCTTTTTAATTTGTTGTTCGCGGGCGGCTTTTAGTTTTTCTAAAAACGCCGCTTTCAAATTGATTTGACTGGCTAACGGAGCCGTTTTTAAGTGGCATATTCCAATGGCTACCGCATCAGCCGTATCGTCGGGCGATGGGGCTTTATCCAAGTTCAGCGTGAGTTGTACCATGCGCTGGACTTGTTTTTTATCGGCGGTGCCCGTACCGCAAATCATCATTTTAACGCGGCGGGGGGGATAAAACGTAATTTCTTTGCCCGCTTGTTCGCACGCCAAAATAATTACACCGCGCGTCATAACGGTATTTGCCATGGTGGTGGCGCGCTTTAAGAAAAAGTTTTGTTCCATGGCTACTTGGTCGGGGGCGTAGGTCTTTAAAATTTGCTGAAGTTGGCGAAAGATATAATCCAGCCGTTTAGGTAATTCCTGTCCGGCGTCGGTATGAATTAAACCGCACGCACGCAAAGAAAGAACGGAACGGGCGTTTCGTGTTACAATCGCCCATCCCGTTCTGTCTAAACCGGGGTCAATCCCTAATACGGTAACGGTTTTATCCGCGCCGTTAGGCATTGAGTTTTGCCGCGACGGCTTCGTCAATGTTGGAGTTGTCATAGACGTTCTTTGTATCGTCGTGATCATCTAACGCTTCCAACATTTTCATCAGCGTTTCGGCGGTATGTTCGTCCGTAATGCTGACGTCGGTATCCGGCAACATGGTCAAATCGGCCGATTCGGGGGTAATGCCTTTGGCTTCAATGGCTTTTTTGACGGCTTCCAATTCGTTCATATCCGGGTTGGTAATTACTTCATACACATCACCGGAAGTACGCACGTCTTCCGCGCCGGCTTCCAAGGCCAAGTTCATTAAATCGTCTTCGGAAATATCTTCTTTCTTTACCACGATCATGCCTTTGCTTTTAAACATGTACGACACACAACCCGCCGTGCCGATAGAGCCGCCGTGGCTGGTGAAAATTTTGCGGATTTCCGCGAACGTGCGGTTTTTGTTATCCGTGGTGCATTCTACGATAATCGCCACCGAACCCGGGCCGTATCCTTCGTACGTGATTTCTTCGTACGATACACCGGGCAGTTGGCCCGTACCTTTCATGATAGCGCGTTTAACGTTATCGGACGGCATGTTAGCGGCGCGTGCATCATCTACGGCTTTGCGCAAGCGCGGGTTTTGGTCGGGGTTGCCGCCGCTCATTTTAGCGGCGATCGTGATTTCCCGTAAAATTTTTGTAAATACTTTGCCTTTTTTGGCGTCTACGAGGGCCTTTTTGTGTTTAATACCGGCCCAGTGTGAATGTCCACCCATGGGTTTACTCCTTACTGCATAAGATACTTTATTGTAGCAAATTTTAGTTGATGCGAATAGCCTAACGTAAAAATTTTTTGGCCTGTTTGATAAAAAACTTGACATTGTTTTTTTTTTTGTTAAATTATCGCTGTGGATTATGTTAAACACAAGGAGCCTTTTTATGACACATAAAATATCCGGTCGTTTAGGCGGTTTTACGCTGATAGAATTATTGGTGGTGGTTTTAATTATCGGCATTTTGGCGTCGGTAGCACTTCCACAATATAAACAAGCCGTTAATAAAGCCAAAATGACGCAGGCTATGGCCGTATTGGAATCCATGGGAAAAGCGGAAGAAGCCTATTACTTGGCTAACGGTGAATATACGACGGATATGGATGCGTTAGACATGGGGGTTGGCGCGAGCGTTTTCAGCCCCAATTGGACGGCTATTATATTGGACACCAACGGAACGGCTCCCCATTTAGAAACAAGAGCGAAATTTCTGCCCAATTACGTGTATTTGATTTATCAACTTAATAAAGGGAAAATGTATTGTTCGTTAACGGGAACGGCTAAAACCCAACAGGTTTGTAAAAAGATGTATGGGGATACGGAAGTAATGGTGGATCCGAGCAACTCCAGTTATGATATGTATTTAATTTCCCGGTAGAAAGTGTTATTTTGTTCAATACCGCTTATCGCCTATTTCGGTGATAAGCGGTATAATTTGCTACAATACCTATAATGCCCCGTTAGTTCAACTGGATAGAGCGTTGGTCTTCGGAACCAAAGATACGAGTTCGAATCTTGTACGGGGCGTTTTTTTCGGCCTAAAATATTGTTATCCAATGAGTGTTCCCCGATAGGATAACCTTTTTGCAAAGCCAAGGCGAAATCGGCTACAATATAAGTATAAGACGTGAAATTTCAAAATCTAATATAAAATAAGGGCTTGCGTTTGGTAGAAAAGCACCTTGTTTGGGATATAATATACCTATGAAATCTATTAAAAACGAAGCGGCGGTATGCTGCCCGAACGGTTGTGAAGAATTTGATGTGGAATATTGGTCGCTCATCAGCGCAGACCAAGACCCCGATTTGAAAAATGCGGCGTTGGGAGGCGAATTAAATTTAGTCCAATGCCCGGCCTGCGGCGCTTTTTTCCACCACGACGGAGACCTTATTTATTTTGATGCTCCGGCCGAACTGCTTGTTTTTATCTTTTCCGAAAAAAACCGTTCTCAAGAAAAAGAACTTCGTGCTCGTATGCAACATGATTACGAGATTATCCGCCAAACGTTAGCAAAACAATTTCACATTGATTATCCCCCGGTGTGCGTGTTTGGGTTGGATGCACTCAAGCACTTGTTGGAACAAGAAGAAAAAAACTCATTTGAGTCGGAAGCGGTGGCGGCTTCGGCTGCGGCTGCCGGGTTTAATGTGGCGCGCTTAAAACCGTCTTACGCCCGGGAACATCATTTCCCGTATTATGTGCCGGCTCCGTCCTCCGGTCAAACCGCCAACGATTATGCCGTGGCGGCCAGTAAAGTGCTTAAGAGCGGCTTGAAAAGTTCCCTGTTACTCCACTTCAAAGACCGAATGAGTCAGGAGGGGGCAACCATACCTTTATTGTTATGATGATACCGGAAAAATATAGAGAACCTTTATATAAAGTCGGTGCCTATGCCGGCAAGTTGGGCTTAAAAGCCTGGGTTGTGGGCGGGGCCGTACGTGATTTTTACTTAAAACGTGATACGCAAGATATTGATTTGGCCTTTAGCGGTAATCAAGAATCCGTGGCCGGATTTTGTATCAAACAATGGGGGGGAAATAAACATAAATTTTCGCGGTTTTTTACGTACCGCGTAGATTTGGATAGCGGCGTTAAGTTGGATATGGTGCGTACCCGCAAAGAAACCTATCCCTACCCGGGTTCCTTGCCGCAAGTGGAGCCCAGCCCTTATATTAAAGACGATTTATTCCGTCGTGATTTTACCACAAACGCTTGGTGTTTTTCTATCCTTCCGAATACGTTTGGGCAATTGTATGATCCGTTTGGTGCCAAAAAAGATATTGAGCGCGGCCTCGTGCGTATTTTGCACGAAAAAAGTTTTTTAGATGATCCTACCCGTTTATATCGGGCGGTACGTTTTGCCGGACGTTTCGGGTGGAAACTGGCTCCCAAAACCGAGCGGTTGTTGCGTGAGGCCGTCAAGGGGGAATATCCGCTTTTGGTATCTCGCGATCGGTTTAGCCATGAGTTTTTGAAAATTTTAGAAGAACCGCGCGTAAAAGATATTTTTCAACTGATGGACAAATACGATTTGCTTAAATTTGCCTGGCCCGGTATCACGTGGAGCCCGGCTTTGTTGCGTACGGATTCTGTGGTGGAACGTTTGGGTATTTTGGCGTGCCAATTGCAAGATAGCGGCGAAGAATTTATCCGCAGTTTACGTGTGCCGGCGGATTTTACCCATGAAATTTTAGGCGCTTGGAAAGTAAATCAGGAAAAACAAAGTCCGCTCGGGCCGCTTTCTCTGACTAAAAAGAGAATTTTACAAGCCGTATCCACCCACCTGCCTCCGGAGGCTTTAGAGCCTTGCGTGCTGACGGGCCGGGAACTGAAAGATATTGGACTGGCCGGCCGGCATATTTCTTCTGCTTTGACGCGTGTGCGTCAAGCCCAATGGGAAGGGCGCGTTAAAAACAAGTCGGATGCATTGAAATTAGTTAAAAAATGAATATGAAAAACCTCTTTTAAAAAAGGGGTTTTTTGAAATGTGATTTTTTGGTAATATAATAATATATTTCAAAAGAATGTGTTTGATGTAAGGACTAAAAATGAAATCAAACAAAACGGGTTTCACGCTGATTGAATTATTAGTGGTGGTGCTTATTATCGGTATTTTGGCCGCGCTTGCCATGCCGCAATATATGAAAGCGGTAGAACGCGCTCGTATGACAGAAGCCGTTATGTTGTTAGATGCTATTGCGAAAGCCCAACAACGCAATTGGATGGGAAACAATAAGTTTACAACGAATTTTGCCACGTTAGATGTGGCCCCCCAAGGAGCGACCGGGGCGACTTATTATACCCAAGGAGATCCAGTTACCGGCGTCAATAGTAATGGTTTTGCCGTCACCATTTACGATGGAGAGCCGGATGAGGGATATGCGGAAGCCATCCGTTATAATTACAATAAAGAAATGACATATAATTATACGCTCGTACGGTTTTATTTAAGCGAATATGTGACTTGTGAAAGTCCGGAACCAAACGGCCAAAGTTTGTGTGCCGATTTTTGCGGGATTGAAAATCCGGTTTCTGCATGCTGTTCAGACGGCACAGAATCGGCCTGTTATGAAGACGGGGAAGAATAAGAGATGGGCCTTTGTATCGTTTTTGGCGGGAGCAACAAAAGTTGCTCCTGTTTTTTTATGGTTTTTTAAGAAAAACGATATAGTCTTTTTATATTAAAAAATTCTTCCGGTGTATAGTGCATAATCGCGTATAAAATAGTAAAATATATACTGTATGGAATTTATACTTTTTATACCAGTTTTGTTTTTTTCTATTATTGTACACGAAGTTGCCCATGGCTATGTGGCTTATTCTCTTGGGGATGATACGGCCTATCTTTCCGGGCGCTTAACCTTTAATCCGCTGGCTCATATTGATAAATACGGTACTATTCTCGTGCCGCTATTTTGTTATTTTACCGGATTGCCGCTATTCGGTTGGGCTAAACCCGTTCCGGTAAATGTCTTGCGTTTGCCATCTCCGCGCCGTGATATGGGTAAAGTAGCCATAGCTGGCCCGGCCGTCAATTTAGTATTGGCCGTAGTGTTTGCTATGGTGTTAAAAATTGTATTGCTTGCACAAGGATCCCTTTCTGCTTCAACGGTAAAAAATGCTTTTTCTTTGTTACAATACGGTATTTTAATTAACGTGATGTTGGCTGTGTTTAACTTAATGCCTATTACCCCGCTTGACGGCGGCCGCATTGTAACGGCGTTGCTCCCCGTTAAAGCGGCTATTGCCTACGATAATTTTTTCAGCCGTTTTGGTATGTGGCTGGTGCTTATACTTATTTTGACGGGAGCGGTAAAATATTTAATTTGGCCGCCTGCCGCGTTTGTATTAAATGTTATTCTTCGCATTATAAATTTTTAAGAGGGTTGTTATGACAGATAAAAAAATCGTACTTTCCGGAATGCGCCCGACGGGCAAATTGCATTTAGGCAATTTCCACGGGGCACTTAAGAACTGGGTATCTTTGCAAAATAATTACAACTGCTTTTTCTTTGTGGCCGATTTGCACTCGCTGACGACGGCTTACCAACAAACGGAAAATTTAGCCGCTAACTCGCACGATATGCTTATCGATTGGCTTACCGCCGGACTTGATCCCCAAAAATGCACCATTTTTATCCAGTCGGACGTGCCGGAAGTCAGCGAATTAAATACGTTACTTGGTATGATTACCCCGTTAGGATGGCTGCTTAGAAACCCGACGTACAAAGAACAATTACAAGAACTTTTTAAGCAAAAATATGCCGGACAATTAGACGAAAAATCCTTAGGTGAAAAACTCGCTTCTATTGCGGGAGACGAAGAAATTTCCTGCTTTGGATTTTTAGGGTATCCGGTGCTCATGGCGACGGATATTCTTATTCAACAAGCGTCGTTTGTCCCGGTAGGAAAAGACCAAACCGCTCATTTGGAAATTGCCCGCGATTTGATGCGCCGTTTTGAACAAATTTACGGCCAACAGGTTTTTACCGAACCGAAACCCCTATACACCGCGGTAGCACGTGTGCCGGGTATCGACGGACGCAAGATGTCTAAATCGTATAACAATGCTATTTCGTTAGGGGAAGATTTGGATAGTGTGCGTAAAAAAGTGATGACCATGTTCACGGACCCGAATAAGAAAAAAGCCACCGATCCGGCTAACCCCGAAGGGTGCGTGGTGTATGCATTCCATAAAATTTATAATCCCCAAGCCGCCAAACGCTGCGAAGAATGTAAGGCCGGAGCCTTGGGGTGTGTGGCATGTAAAAAAGAATTGTTTGCACTTATGGAGCCGGAGTTGACGTCGTTTGCGGCGCGACGTAAAGAAATTGAAAACGATAGCGCGCAACTTACGCAAATTGTTAAAGCGGGCAAAGAACGCGCCCGTGCCAATGCAGCGGATACGTTGAGTAAAGTAAAAAAAGTAATGCGGATAACAAAATGATAAACGCGCCGGAAGCAATTAATGTACACATTAACGTCTTTGAAGGTCCGATGGACCTGCTCTTGCATCTTATCAAAAAAGACAATTTAGACGTATGTGATATTACAATTGCCGAAATTACGAAACAGTATTTAGATTACTTAAACGTAATGAAGGAACTGAATTTGGAAGTGGCGGGCGATTTTTTAGTCATGGCCAGTACGCTGATGCAAATTAAGGCCAAAACATTATTGCCCAGCCAAGCCCCGACGTCGGAAAACGAAGGGCCCGATCCGGCTAAAGAGTTAATTGCTAAACTGGTAGAATATCAAAAATACAAAGAAGCAAGTGTGTACTTAAACCAAAAGTTGGAAGAAAATAAAGATAAATTTTATCGCACCGCGCCTATTTTTGATAACGGCGAAAAAGTAATTAACGTACAGATGTTTGATTTACTGGCCGCCGTCAAACGGGCTTTTGACCGCTTGGAAGAACGTAAGCGGATTGAGATGTTAAAAATTGAGGAGTTCCCCATCGAAGTCAAAATGCAAAAAGTGGTGGATATGCTCGCGCATCGCAAGTGGGTATTGTTGGATGAAATTTTTGTGGGCGAAACGAAAAAGCGCGGTATTATTACGTGTTTTATGGCGCTGTTGGAGTTAATTAAGATTAAAAAATTACTCGCCCGGCAAGATGAAAAAGAGGGGCAAATTCGTATTTACTTGAACCCCGAAAACGAAGATAAAGATTTTCAAACCTTAATGCATGGAGAGGCAACTGCCTAACGTGAGAGTATGAGTCAAGAAGAAAATAATTCCCCAATGGAAACCGTCCCATCGCAAGAACCTGCACAGGAATCTGTGCAAGAACCTATGGCGGAACTGGTACAAACCGACGATTTGAAAAAAATCATAGAAACCCTTTTGTTTATTACTGACCGCCCGGTTAAACCGAGCCGGTTGGCCGATGTCATTGATAATACAAATGCTAAACAAGTGCGCGAAATTATTACCGCGTTGCAAGACGAATATACCAAGCAAGGCCGTGCGGTGCAAATTGTGGAAATCGGCGGTGGTTTCCAAATGGCTACCAAACCCGAATATGGTCGTTGGGTGCGTAAGTTGTATAACGAGAAAATGACAACTAAACTCTCTAACGCCGCTTTGGAAACACTGGCGATTATCGCCTATAAACAGCCCATCACCCGTGCCGAAATGGAAGCCATTCGCGGCGTAGATGTCGCCGGGCCGCTTGAACGTTTGTTGGAACGCTCGCTCGTGCGGGTGGTAGGAAAAAAGGATACCATCGGGCGCCCTATGGTGTATGGAACGACTGACGAATTTTTGCGTATGTTTGGCTTAAATAAATTGTCCGAACTGCCTGATTTGCAAGTATTTGCCGCAAAGAATTTACATGAAAAGCAAGAAGATTTGCCGTTTGGCGAGCCGTTGCCACCGTTGGGCGAACCGGCGATTATCCCGTTGGAAGAATTAGATCCCGAGGAACGTTTGCAAGCGTTAGGTACACAAGTGGATCCGTTCTTCAAACGCAACAGTTACAATCGCGGTGATTTTTTTGCAGACAATTTAACGCAACAACCGGGTGATTTGCCCGAATCGGACGAATCCGCTGTGTTGCCTACAGAGCCCGCCGCAGAAGTCCCCGCGGCGGACAAACCCACCCCGGTAACCGGGGAAGAAAACCCTGAGGAGAAGAAATAAGATGAATATTGTAATAGCCGCCAGTGAAGCGTTCCCGTTTTGTAAAACGGGCGGACTTGCCGACGTTGTCGGTGCATTATGCCAACAATTTGCCTCGCGCAAAGGTAATAAAGTCCTTTTATTTTTACCGCACTACCGCAATATTGTGCGCGTATCGTCTCTTAAAGTCGTTCCCGGGGTGTATTTAATTCCCATAGGTGATAAAATTGAACAAGTATCGCTTTCGTACATCAACTGGGGCAACGTGCTCGTATTTTTTGTGGGCAATCGTAAATATTTTGACCGCCCCGAACTGTATCGTACGCCTACCGGGGAATATCCGGATAATGACGAGCGGTTTATTTTGTTTAGCCGTGCTGTGTTGGAAGGTTGTAAATTTATCGGTTTCCGGCCCGATTTAATTCATTGCCACGATTGGCAAACCGGTTTAATTCCCGCCTACTTAAAAACCGTCTATAAGTTAGATGCGTTCTACACGCGCACACGCAGTTTGCTGACGATTCATAATATTGCTTATCAAGGGCATTATTCCTATGCCTCTTTCCGCAAAGCGGGTTTCCATCCGGTAGATTATACGCCGGAAAAATTTGAATATTATGGCGGTATGAGTTTTTTAAAGAGCGGTATTGTTTTTGCAGATAATATCAATACCGTCAGCCCCAACTATGCACTTGAAGTCCAACAAGATAACTCCATGGGCTTTGGCTTAGAAGGATTGCTACGTAGCCGCAGCGATCGTTTCTGCGGTATTGTCAACGGTATTGATACCGAAATATGGGATCCGGAGTTAGACCCGGTGTTGCCTATCGGATATGACGCTGCTGAAGTGGAGCAAGGGAAGGCAGCCGCCAAACAGGCTTTGCGCCAGCAATGTAAATTAGCCGATGAACCGGGTAAGCCGCTTATCGGTATTGTTTCGCGGTTAGATTACCAAAAAGGGCTTGATTTAGTGGCGAATTTAGTAGAAAAATATAGCAATCGTGCGCAATTTGTCATTTTAGGCACCGGCGATCCGATGTTGGCAAAAGCCTTTCAAAGTTTGGCGCGTACGCACGCCGGACAAGTCAGTTTCTATGGTGCCTTAAATGAAGAATTGGCTCACCGTATTTACGCGGGAGCGGATATATTTTTGATGCCTTCTCGCTTTGAGCCGTGCGGTTTATCGCAGTTAATTGCAATGAAATACGGTACGGTACCGGTGGTTTCTCATGTGGGCGGACTGGTAGATACGGTGCGTGGCTATAACGGGCGGAATGAAGATACGGCTACCGGATTTTTTATTCATCCGTTTACCGAAAAAGGACTGGCCCAAACCTTGGATAATGTCTTGAAGATTTTTGCGGATAAAAAAGTCTGGTTGCATTTGGTGCGTAATGCCATGCGGCAAGATTTATCGTGGGACAAATCGGCACGCGCCTATTTGGAATTGTACCGCAAAACTTTAGCATAACGTAACGGGAGAAAGTATGGCACGCGATTTATTTGAGGATAATCAGCCTAAAACTGCTCCGGCGGAAAAATCAAAATTACGTTTGCACCGGCGCTTATTTTTATTAGTATTTGCCGTTGCCTTATTGTGGCAAACGTTGCTGATGGTGCAAACCCGTTTGGAACAGTATTATAGCGATATGAACCGTGCTTTCAAAGTTATTTTGACGGTAGATATGCCGGCAGATAATGCTACTTTGGCCCAAATGGGAGAGACGCTTAACCAAAAGGCAGATATTGCCTCTGTTAAATTGTTCTCCTCGCAAGATGCACTTAAAGTCGTCCAGCAACAAAACCCGCAACTGGCCCAATCGTTATTGTTAATGGGCCGTAATAAAATGCCGGCTTATTTTGAACTGCGGTTGGTGCCGACGGCCGTGCGTAATGTGGAACCGTTGATTGCCAATCTGACGGCGGAGTATAAGGGATTGACGGCCCACTATAATAATGAGCATGCCCAGTTGTTATTTACGACGGGGCTTTGCCTTAAATTATTGCGCTTATCCATGGGGCTGACGTTATTAGTATTTTTAGTATTTATGTTCTTTGTAGAGGCATATCCCAGCAAACAAACCCGCACGCATTTTATGGGGGGGATGATTTCGGGGATATTAGCCGCTTTGATAGCCTGGGGATGTTTTATACTGCTTATTTATCCCACCGGATTTTTGAATGATTCGTTGTGGACGCTTACTACGCCGGCACAACAAATTTTGTTGACGGTGTTTTGTGCAATTTTTGGATGGACGTTATCTAAATGGCAAAAATTTTAATCGTACTGTTCGCGTTAGTGATGAGCGGCTCGTCT
This sequence comes from Candidatus Avelusimicrobium luingense, assembly GCF_902757105.1. Lineage (NCBI taxonomy): Bacteria > Pseudomonadati > Elusimicrobiota > Elusimicrobia > Elusimicrobiales > Elusimicrobiaceae > Candidatus Avelusimicrobium > Candidatus Avelusimicrobium luingense. The sequence goes on along the minus strand of NZ_CACVTK010000001.1, from coordinate 204,235 downwards.
GTTTATGCAGATGAGGCCGCCGACCATAAACGCGAAATAGAACGTATTAAAAAAGAAACCGCGCAAAAGGAAAACGAACTCAAAAAATACCGCGAACAGGAACAACGCATTTCCAAAGAAATGACCGCGTTGGAAAACCAAAAAGTTCGTACGCAACAACTTAAAAATAAAGTAGAGTCGGATATTTCCGCGTTGGAGCAAAATTTACTTTCCGTAGAAGATAAACGGGCCGCTTTAGAGCGTAGTATCCCGTTGTGGGAAGGCGTATTTTCCGGAGAGTTGGAAAATTATTATTTTACGCCGGATTGTTCGTTTTGTCCCGGCGGATACAGTTTAGAGCAAGATATTTTTTTAGACCGTATGCTGACGCACAAGGCCGCTTTTACAGTTACGTTGGAGCACGCCAAACAAGAGGCTAAAGCACGTATCCATACGTTTGAAGAACGCAACAAAAAATTATTGGCGCAAAGTTCACGTATTGAAGAAGAACGGCAAGTTATTTCCAAATCGTTTAATAAGAAAAAACAAGATTTGGACAGTACCAAACGCAAAGTTGCTGCGGTGCGTAAAGAGATTAACGAACTCAATAAATCGGCAGCCGCCTTAAATGATTTGCTTGCTTCGTTTGAGAAAAAACGTAAAGCCGCCGCCAAAAAGAATAATACGTCGTCGGCTAAACAAAATAACACCGGGCCGCAAATTAGCGTGCCTGTGCACAGTTTGCCTTGGCCGGTGAAGGGCCAAGTCATTAGTAAGTTCGGTAAAGAATATCGGGCCGATCTTAATACATGGATTTTCCGCGATGGTATTAAAATCGCCGCCCGTTCCGGTGAGCCGGTGCGTGCGGTAGCGGCCGGAAGTGTTATTTATGCAGGCCCCTTTAGATCGTATGGAAATGTAGTGATTTTAGACCACACCAAAGGATTTTTCACCATTTATGGTTTCCTGCGGGAAATTCAAGTGGCGGTAGGTGATAAATTAGGTGTGCAAGGTGTAATCGGTACGGCCGGGCGGGATACGCAATCCTCCTCCGGCACGGGCCAAAGTGCTGTGTATTTTGAAATTCGCCAAGGTACAGCGGCGGTAGATCCGCAACGTTGGCTACAGGAGTAAAATTATGAAGGATAAAAAATTAAATCGTTATGCTATTTTAGCCGCATCTGTATTTTTTATAGGAACCTTATTCCCCTATGCCTATGGGACAGCGGAGCGCAGTTTGCAAAAATTCCGTATGCTGGTGGATGTGATTGAATTTGTCAAAGAGAATTATGTGGAAAAAACCGATACCGATAAACTCATTACCGGGGCGATTCGCGGCGTAGTGGGGGAATTAGATGATTTCTCCCAGTATTTAGATCCGAAAGATTATAAAAATCTTAAAAACGATACACGTGGTGAATTTGGCGGAATTGGAGCGCGTTTGCAGAAAAAAGACGATTTTGTTACGATCGTCACGCCTGTGCCGGGAACTCCGGCTTACCGCGCTAACATCATGCCCGGTGATCGTGTTTTGTTTGTAGATGATAAAGATATTTCTAACATGACACTGGATGATGCCGTAGAACTTATGCGCGGACCGTTGGGCAGTAAAGTCAAATTGACAATTAGCCGTAAAGATGAAAAAACAGGCGGATATAAGGTAATTGATTTTAAGTTGAAACGCGAACGAATTATTCCGGAAGTGGTGTATTTCCGTATGTTACCGCAAAAAGTAGGTTACTTATATATGGTAGATTTTTCGGGACATAGTTTGGAAGAAGTCAAAAAAGCGTTAACCGCCTTGCAAAAACAAGGGATGACTTCCCTGATTTTAGATTTACGCTTTAACCCCGGAGGGCTTCTTTCCGGCGCCGTTGATATTTCCAAACTCTTTTTGGCCACTGATAAAATGATTGTTTACACGCAAGGGCGCAAAAAAGAATATTACCAGGAATTTAAAACTTCGTCTGATGGTGAATATATAAATATTCCCATGGCGGTCTTGGTCAACCAAGGATCGGCCAGTGCCAGTGAAATTGTGTCCGGCGCCTTGCAAGACCATGAGCGTGCCTTTGTGGTGGGACAACGCACTTTCGGTAAGGCTAGCGTACAACAAGTAATGCCGCTTCCCGGTGGGGCTGGGCTACGCTTGACGATTGCCCGGTATTATACACCGCTTGGTCGGCTGATCCAACGCGACTACCGCGATAAAGAAAAATCGGAGGAAGGCGGCATTTTCCCGGATGTGGAAGTGATTGTTAAAGCCGATGACGAAATTAAAGTTTTTGATCCTTATCGGGAAGTTGTCTATACTCCCGGGCAAAAAGACCCGGTTTTGGAATTTAAGGCAAAAGACCCGGTATTAGACAAAGCCGTGGCTATTTTGACGGGGAAAGAAAAATTAGAAGAGGCTAAGGCTAAAACCCAAGAAGAAGTAGCCAAGCGCAAGGCGGAAAAAGCCAAAAAATCGGGTAAAGATACCGATACTAAATCTGATAAGACCGATAAATAACTATGAAAAAAGAGTTGGCTATTTTAGGGATTGAATCTACGTGTGATGAGACTTCCGCCGCGCTGCTTATAGGCGGGCGGGAACTTGTCAGTAACGTGATTTACTCTCAAATAGAAGAACATAAAAAATACCATGGCGTTGTGCCGGAACTGGCCAGCCGCGCCCATGCCGCCAAGATTGCTACGGTTATTAACGAGGCTCTTGGCAACCACCCGTTAGATTATGTGGCGTTTGCCAGCGGCCCCGGGTTGCCCGGCGGGCTGATGGTGGGACGTGTGGCGGCACAAACGTTGGCTGAATTTAAGCAAGTGCCGCTTATCGGTGTGAACCATTTGGAAGGCCATTTGTTTGCGTGTGATTTTGAAGGAACTACCGCTCAAGAACGGTTACAATTTCCGCTCATTGCGTTAGTTGTTTCCGGTGGGCATACCGAATTGTGGTATGTAAAAGGCTATGGTAATTATAAGGTATTGGGTCGCACACGTGATGATGCGGCGGGCGAAGCCTTTGATAAAGTCGCCAAATTATTAGGGCTTGCGTATCCCGGTGGGCCGCAAGTATCTAAACAAGCCCTGTCCGGGCGGCGCGATGCCATTGCGTTTCCGCGCCCATTATTACCCGGTACTTGGGAATTTTCCTTTAGTGGTTTGAAAACGGCCGTCAGTTATTACTTGCGCGATCACCAAACTCCTAATATTCCCGATGTATGCGCCAGTTTTGAACAAGCCGTTGTAGATACACTGGTTACAAAAACCTTGTTAGCGGTTACGAAATATAAGGTAAAATCTATTGCAGTAGGCGGGGGGGTGGCTGCCAATACGCTCTTGCGTGAAACCATGCAAGCGCGCGCCGGAGCCAAAGGGATAAACGTACGGTTTGTAGAGCGTAAGTTATCCTCAGACAATGCCGCGATGATTGCATTAGCCGCGTATAAAAAGATACAATACGCTCAAGCGAGTGGAAAACCGCTTAAGGACAATATTAACATTGATCCAAACATGAAAGTTCGTAGTTGGGGGAAGTAAGGAGTACAGTATGTTGTTATGGGTAATGCCTGATTCGGGCGCGAGAACGATGGAAGATTATGCGACGTTGGTTTCTTTATTTAAGAAAGAGAACCCATCGGTTGATGTGACCGTTCGTGTATTTACGCGCAACGTTTTATGGCGGCGTGTATTTACGCTCAAAGATCCTTCCCATGAAGAAAAACCCGATTTGATACAAATTCCCCATTATTGGACAGCCTTGTTATTACGTGCGGGGGTTATGGAAAATCTCTCGCAGTTAGACCCGGGATTGTCGCTGACCGATTGTTTATTACCGCTTAAAGAAAATTGTTATCAACCCGGTACGAAAGATATTTATTCGTATCCGTGGTGGTTTGATTTAAGTGCTCTTCACTACCGCGCGGACCATTTGAAATTGGTTTCCGCCCATCCGGAAGAAGACTTAAAAACATGGAGCGGTTTATTATCTATTTGTGCCGCCTTACGTGAAACTTTCGGCGATGTGCCCGGTTATTATCCTATGCAAAATAGCGATTGGCGCGGTTCGCTTTCTATGCGTAGTGCTTTGCCTTGTGTGTGGAGCCGGGGCCTCAACTTTTTTACCGAAGATTATGCGGCTACGCTGGTGGGTTCCAAAGAATTTAAGGATGCCCTGCGCGATTATATTACGCTAGCATTAAAAGAGTATATGCCCATTCTGCGCGAGCGCGGCTCGTTAGGGACGATTGTTTCCGGCAAAGCCAGTATGATGATTTCACGCAAACAAGGTATCGGTTCGTTTAGTGCGCGCCGCGGCGTGCGGGTGCAGACGCTTCCTGTTCCGGCGGCGGGGGAGAAAACGGCCTCGTATTTATCGGGGATGAACTGGTTTATCAGTACGTTCTCCCAACATAAAAAAGATTCCCTTAAATTTATTAAATTCTGCGCGCGGCCCGATATCCAACTGCGCTACGCTAAAATGATTGAAGTTTTCCCGGCGTTTGAAGAAGCGTTTGAGCCGTTAATTTCTTCCACACCCCGGTTGCAGATTTACAAAGAAATTTTACCTACCGCTCACATTTTACCCAATATGGTCATTATGGGAACGGTAATGGAAATTCTCAAACGGGTGCTTGCCATGTGCGCCACGCAAATTGTGGAAAACCGTTTTACGCCGGCCTTGTTAGACCGTGAGTTAGATTTAACCGCTAAAGAAATAGAATTTCTGCTTTCCATTTATAAGGGGTAAGGTATGTTTGATAAGAAATCATATACACTTTATAAATTTCATAAAGAGTTAAACCAATCGTTCCAAGACAAACGCGAACTGTTGGAATGTGCCTTGCCTGCCTTGCGTGATTTATTCAAATTAGACCGGGTGTATTTTTTTGATTGGCAACAGGAACGGGCCATTTTATCACTTAAGATGATGTGCAAAAAAGAGTACTGCATGGATATGCAGGAAGATATTTCCGTAGCCAACGAGCCTTCCTTTTTACGTCAGTTGTTACAAGAAGGGGTAGCGGAAACGACGGATTTAAGTTACCCGGCCTTGTATGTGCTCATCCGGTGGTTACGCCCGACGATGGAATTAAAATCGGGCGAAGTCCGCTCTATTATGCGCGAAAAAGTAGGGGTGCTTCGTTTAGAGCGCTTCCGCAAAAAACGCGTTTTCACATCGCAAGAAATTGATTTAATTAAAGATTTGGGGCAAGAGATTTCCCATAATTTACATAATACCGAAATTGACCAAGCCAAAAACCAACGTCTTAATATCTCTACGGCACTCAATGATTTGTCCACCATTTTTGCTTCGTCATTACGCTTAAACGACGGTTTGGAACTTATTTTGAAAGGGGTACAACGCTATTTCCATTTTGACCGAGTACACTTATATTTGACCAATTCCGAAGGTTCGCGTATTAAATCGGTACTTGGGGTAGATATTTCGGGCAATGTTACGCATGAATCGGGCGATAGTTTGCGCGACGAAGAAAAACAAATTTTAAAAGAAGTATTTGATTCGCCCGCCACGTACCGCGCGATACGCAGTGTTATTTATCTGCCGCTTAAAGTGCAGCGTACAAAAGTGGGTTTCTTGACGTTTGATAATATTTTATCCCGTCGGAAAATAGGATATTTGGACTTTATTTCTTTACAACAGTTTGCTACGCAACTGGCGTTAACTATTGATAATGCCCGTCTGTTTGAGCGCGTGCAGGAACTTTCCAATTATGATGAACTGACTAAACTGCCGGTACGCCGTTATTTTAACGAAAAATTTGCCGAAGAAATTTACCGGGCCAAACGGTTTGGGTTGTCGCTCTCGCTGATTATCATGGATATTGACTGGTTCAAACAAATTAACGATAAACACGGGCACCAAATCGGCGACTGGGCATTAAAAGCGGTCAGTAAAATTATTCGCTCATCTTTACGGCAGACGGATGTGCCTTGCCGTTTCGGTGGGGACGAAATGATCATTATGCTCCCGCGTACCAATAGTGAAGAAGCCAAAGTAATCGCTCGCCGTTTGCAATCGCGCATTTGCGATATTACCTTGCCGGACCGGGATGCTATTGAACCGGAACATTTAAGTATCAGCCAAGGGATATCTTCTTATCCGTCCGATGCTACCACCACGCAAGATTTGTTGGAAAAGGCCGACCAAGCGTTGTACGTGGTTAAGCAACACGGGCGGGGCAGTTTTGCGGTGTACCGCGAAGTTGCCGACCAAGTGCAACAAAACGAACCTACCGACGAAAAAACCGATAAATAAGAAGATCTGTTTATAAGAAAAAATCTCACTCTCTTGGGTGAGATTTTTTTAATTATATATATATATATTTCGGTTATATGGTTTTCGCTTTTCTTTTTTTCGTCAAATTTTCCGTCAAAAAAAACTTGACAAGCCTTTCAAAAGTTGTAAAAATGTAATAGTACTATGTCGGCGTGTTTTTGAGAAATCTAAACGCGCCGCCTTGCGCGTACTATTATTTTTACGTCGCAAACGCTGTGATAAAATTTGAAAAAGGATACCCAATTAAAAGGGAAATATACACATGAAAAATAACAGAAATTTAATTCGTATTATCGTCGGCAAAGCGGCCTTGTTGGCGGCCTTGCTGTTTGTTTTGGTGGCGGCGGAAATACCGTCGTTTGCCCAATCGGCCGAAGTCCGTTACGCCGGTGTGTTCTACCAAAATAATCCGGGTAGCGAAAAGGCCATGTATTGCGATTATACTACCGGTAGCACGGGTACGCGCAATGCGGGTTCGGAAACGAATGAAGATTTGCTGACGCGTTTAAGTTACAGTCAGACTCTTAACGTTTATCACGATGGAACCGCCCACTATATTACGACAACTGAAAATCTAGCGACAAGATGGTTTTGTGGCGTAGATTGGGTGGCAAATCATAGTTACAGCGTAGGTAATTGTTTTAGACGTGGTCCGGTGGGAAATTACACGTATTACACGGTAGTAAAAGCCGGAACAAGCGGCAGTACATGGGCCCCGACGATGACAAGTGAAACAGTCGTTACTTCTGTAGCGGAATCGGTTAATGACGGTGAGTTGACTCTTTCAAAAGTCTCGTGTAGTACGACTATTTCCGCGGCACCGCGTACATCGGGTGGCGCCTATCGATCGGACACATATTACTATCTTGAATTTGACAACACTGTTTACACCACGCAAAAAAAATATTGCTTTAAGGTGAACTCGTTTGGGCCCAATGCGTACACGATATCGGTTGCGGACGGAAGTGTGTCTAACCGTAGTTTTATTTTTGAACCGCAACCTGCCAGTGCGTCGCATGGGAATGACCCGTGGGTCAGTTCCGCGTTGATTGAGTACGACCAACCCTTCCCGACGTCGGAAACGCCCGGAACAAATGAGTATCCGAACCATTGTTTGGCGCTTTGTATGAATGTGTATTGCAACAATAAACCGATTGGCGGCAGTACCTATTCTATTGCGTTCCCGTTACAGAATATTAAATTTGACGTTGTAAAATATTACAACAATAAAAATGTGGAAAATCCCGAAGAAACCCCGGCCATTCGCACCATTGACTTATACCCGAACCAAGAATCGGCCAAGTGCGGTTCATATAAATGCCCGGGCGGTGTGGAAAGCGGTAACACTTGCGGCGGAGCATTGTATTATGTAGAGACGGATGGTATGGGTACTTGCTCTGAGAGTAGCGGAGTATACACTTGTACTCGTTCAGATTGTAAAAGTTTTGCAGATAATTCTGCCCACTCTTGTACCTGTACAGGGGGAACTAAACCTGCAGGGGCGACTACTTCGGGTGGGTACAGTTGTGACTATGCTGTTTGGAACAACGACGGTACGTCGTCCAACGGTAATGCCGCCATTCCGTTCTGCGCCGCATGGGACGGCTCGTACGAAATCAACGGGGAATTCGGTAAAACCAATGGTAATTTTGCTTTCCGTGCGACCGTCAAAACGGACGTGCCCGGCGATAACGTTATCGTAGATAAAATTACTTTTGACTCCACGATTGCTTACCCCGGTATGAACCAAATACCGATACAGGTAGATGTAACCAATTTACATACCGTACGCAGCACGCCCAGCGTAGTAGGTAACATTACTAAGGTAGATGCACAACCTTATACATATGCATACCGCTTAAGTAAAGATGCGGATGTGCGCATTGCTATTTTTGATGCATCCAACGGGGATGATATCGCCTACACGGACGGTACCAATACGGCTATTGGTAGTTCTACGACGACGGCATCCGGTTTAATCGTTCGCAATTTAGTAGATTGGCAACCGCGGTTAGGCGAAGGAATGAAAGGCGTAGAAAAAGACGTCAACATCCAAGCGTTTGACTCGTGGGACGGCCGCAACGACCAGGGGTTATTCCTCCCCGCGGGCAACTATATTGTTGCGTTGCAAGCCAAATCGGCCGATGAGTGGAGCGGCGTAGATTTCTCCCGCGCGGTAACGCGTCAATTATCGTTAGATCCGTTGAAATTAACGGATATTGTATCGTCGGGCTTGACCAAAAAGTCCACGGCGTATGCGTCTATTGCCTACACGCCGACGGAATCTTCTAAAGTCTATTGGTACATTTACACGCCCGGCACGACGTTTGACGGCAGTGGCTCTACCGCCGGTGTGTTGACCAACTCGGCCACCCCGGTCGGAACGGCTCCGAAAGTAACCATGGATGGTGGCACGCCTTCCAAACCTACCGGATATTTAGTCAATATATTAGAAGAAGACCGCGTGGGCCGCATGAACTTTAACAGCCGTTGGGACGGTACGTGCGGTATTAACAGCCTGATAGAACGTCACGTGGCGCATAACCAAATTTTCCCGCCCGGAGCCAATTCAAACAGCACTTTTACGGGCACAGATTTAAGCGGACAAGTTTGTACGACCGCCGGCGGTTGCTCGTATTACTTACGTTGTCAACGCCGCTATGCACAAGGTGAAAAATTATCCACCGGTGCGGTTTGTACCGATGCGGCAGGATGTGAAGAAACCTTCGCTTACGGTGCCCCGATGAACGACGGTAACTACGTCTATGCATTATGGGCGGAAATCCCGTACAACGGTAAATACGTCAATGCGGTAGGCGGCAACGGAACGCCCGCTTTCACCGCCGGAGCAGAGTGCGCCAACCCGACCAATGTCACGGGTACCGCCAACGATGCCGAAATCAACCGTCAGTGCTTTACGGGTGTAAAGACGTTAAAATATAACACGGGAGAAATAGCCATAGAACGCGGGGTGGTAGATGTAACGATACAACCGGTCAGTTACGCAACGGTTGGCTCCAGCCCGACGGCGTATGGATTAGATCCGTTCATTTTCAAATATTCTATTGCGCGTGATGCTACGGCAATCGCCAAAGTAACCAACACGGCCGGCGTAGATGTGAAATACTTAACGCCCGAAGAAGGCGTAACGCAAGTAGCGCAACAAATGAACACGCTGTCTTGGGACGGACGTGATGATGCGGGCCGCATGGTAACGCCCGGCACCTATATGTTTGTTGTGGAAACGAAAGACGCTATGTTCCCGGCGGTAACCAACCGTGCGAGTGCGGTGTTCCCGGTGGACATGTACCGCGTAGTAGATTTGTCAACCACGGATGTGTACGGCGATAGCGAAGCAAGAGCCACGTTATCGTACTCATTGTCCAAAGCGATGAGCGTACAACTCAATATATATAATAAGGATGTCGTCATCCCGGATTACACGAGTGGCGCGGGCGAATATACCAACGTAACCGGTACGGCTACGGGGGTAACGTATGCGGCCAACACGGGTGTAGCGGTAACGGCTACGTTAAGTGACGCTTCCACCTTTAACGGAACGGCAACAGCCGATGTGGTATTGGATACAGCGAACCCGCCGACTTACCGCGATACGATTACGGTCAGTCCGAACCCGTTATATGACGGTACGTCTACGGTCTGCACGGTAACCAACCCGTCGAGTTGTGCGTATCGTGTCAACATTTTACGCGAATATATTACAGTGCCGACGACAACCGCCGTGTGGCCGCCGCGAATCTGCGACCAAAACACAGATGGTGGGGCCAATACGGTATTTTATGTAGCAACGGATCCGGAAGTAACAGCGGGTACGGCGACAGTAGGTGCTGTGGCGCCGCGCAAACAACCGAAATGTATCTATGTAAAAGATGCCTTCTTCACGAACTACCCGGCCAATGCTAACATAGCGGCCTCTGGGGTAGTAGATGTGCGCTTACAACCGATCAAAACGTTTGAACGCAGTTCGTTAAAACCTGGCGACGGTTTGCAAATCACGGAAGAATGGGATGCGTTATATTTCCGCAACCCGGTCAGTGCGGCTTGTGCGGGTGCTACCGACTTGCGCCAATGCTCGTATGAGATGGTGCCGGACGGACAATATCCGTTCTTCGTGTCGGCTCGCTCCAACGAACCGTTTGACAGATATTATTCCGATGGTACAGAACCCATCCCGGGTACGACCCCGGTGCAGAAATATTTACCGGGCGCTCCGTTTAAGAACAGTTCTGAAACGATCACCCAATCGTATCTGTATGCCACCGATAAGAATGTGGGCAAAGTGAACGTAACGCGCGGAGCGGTGTACTTCTTGGACGGCTCAACGGTAGTATATCCGAATGCGCCGCAACTCTTTAACGTATCGTCCGGCCCGGTGTTTGTACCGCCGTACGAAATCAACTTCTCGGTCAGCCGTGCGGCGACGGTAGAAATTGCTATCGTGGCCTTACAGGCGGGTGTCTGTAACCCGGACCCGGCTATCCATCAGGACTTGAAGAACAACGCGCCGGGAGATGTCTGTAAGTTCTTGTCCACGATGACCATTGCCAATACGGGACACTTTGACCCGAACATTGTGCGCAAAGCGTATTGGGACGGTACCGATAATAACGGTTTCTATGTCAAACCGGGTATTTATGAAGTACGTTTAACCGCGCGCAACTATCCGAATCCGGATTTGTATGAACCGACAGTCAAACAAATCACGCTCAATGCGGACTTGTTAAAAGTGTTTGACTTGTTAGAGGCAGATGGTTATTCCATTTCGCAACGCGGTACTACCATGCGCATAGGATATCAGATATCCGTGCCGATGAAAGTGGCGTTGCAAATCTTCAAACCGGGAACGACCATTTACGATTATGAAAAGGGTACCTTACGTAACCCGACCACGGGGACGGAAGTAAAAGATATCCGCGAAGTATTAGTTAAATCGATCGTGGGTATCCGCCCGGCAACGACCTTGATAGAAGAAATCTGGGATGGTACAGACTACGCCGGTCAAGAAGTACCCGACGGGACCTATCCGTTCCGCTTCGTAACGGCCTTGAACTCGGCCGATATAGATTCTGTAACGGGCGAGATGTTAGCTGGAGACGATTCCAGCGCAACCCCGACGGATTGGAAGATTCAACGCGTAGCCGATACGTATGAGTATCAAAACTTACACAAAGCCACCATTGCTATCGGTGACGGACGGTTCGTTTGCGCGGATTGGGAGAAAACAGTGTTCTTCTATCCGAACCCGTTAACCGATGCCAGCAAAGGTACGCTTGAAATTACCAAGATGCCGGTGCCCGGAGAAGTATCTATCAAGTTCTTCAACTTGGCAGGCGATTTGGTGCGCGAAGGGAACTACGAGTGTGTGGACGCGAACAATTATATGGTAACGATGGGCAATAGTTTAGCGTTCAACCCGGATAACACGCCGGAAGGATCCAGTGTGATGACTCCGCAACAGTTGGACGATTATCCCAACGTACGCAACGCCGCATTACGTTGCCGCTGGGACAGAACGAACCAACACGGAAAGAAAGTGGCACGCGGAGTGTACTTCGGGCTGGTAGATTTCAAGGCCCGCATGGGACGCGAACACTGCCAAAAGGTAGTGAAAGTATTAATCCCGTAAGGAGAATAGATTTTCATTTAACAAAAGGAAAAAACATTTATGAATATCAAAACTAAAGTTTTAACCGTATGTTTAGCCGTTGGCTTGTGTGGAGTAAATGCATTTGCCAGTATTAACGAAAAAGCCGGTACAAGTGCGGCCTCGTTCTTGAAAATCGGCGCTGGGGCTCCTGCCGCTACGGCATTAGGTAATGCCTATGTGTCCATCGCAGACGGCCCGCAAGCCTTGTATTGGAACCCCGCCGGGGCGGCCAGTGCCACCACGCGCGAAATCGGTTTTACTTACATGGACTATTTGCAAGGATATAAAGCACGTACGCTTTCTTACTTGCAACCTATCGGTAGAACTATTATCGGCGTATCCTTGAATTATATGGATATGGATAATTTCGATTTCCGCGATAAATGGGGGCAACAACTCCCGGAGGTCGGCGTGCCGGTGCAAAACTTTGTGGGGGGTATTTCTATCGCCCGCGGGTTTATTAACCAAAAACTTCAAATCGGCGGTACGGCTAAGTATATTACGGAACGTTTGTATAACGGTTCGGGCCATAACCATTATGATAATATCGGGTTTGATGTGGGCGCTAAACTCCGCTTAGTCAATTGGCTCGGCTTGGGTGGTGCATTAGTCAACATCGGCGATAAAGACGAAATGCCTAACGGTCTTCGTTTAGGGGCTGATTTAGATACCCGCTATTTCACCATTTCCGGTGAATATATGAAATACAAAGACGACAATGCCCGCTATGGTGTAGGGTTAGCCGTCCATATTCCGGAAGATTTATTGCAAGTAGCACGGTTTGATTTGCGCGTCGGATATTATACGCGTGAAAATACAGGTATCAATACGGAAGATTCTTGGGTGAAAGATGTAGGTTTGCAAGAAACATCCCGTGTATCGTTCGGTTTTGGCATTTACAGTTCCGAACTGTTTGGTTACGGTGCGTCTATTGACTACGCAGTAACTCCGTTTGGGGCATTAGGTACGTCGCAACAGATTGCCGTGTCTGTGCAATTTTAGGTATGTTTAACGTAAGAGGGTTAAGAAAGAATAAAAAAGGACAAACCGCCATTGAATATATTATCGTAGCGGGTGGACTTTTTACCGCGTTTCTTTCCTTTTACGTGTTATACTCTAATTTAGTGCCTAAACAATTTGAACAAGGGGCACAATTGATTTTGAAGGAATATAAAACGGAAGATTAGTTTTATAAAATATTAGGAGGATGAACTATGAAGTTTATCGTCGCGTTGCAAAACAAAATGAACAGCATTCAAGCCAAAGCGTTGGAATGCGTAAAAAGAAAAGAAGGGCAAAACACGATTGAATACGTGCTGATGCTCGTAGTCGTCGTCGGCGTAGCTGGCTTGGCCGGTGCGGCTATTAAAAAATTCTTCCCGCAATTATGGGAGCAAGTCCAAGCCAAGATTTTCGGTGGTTTGGGCGCCGGGATGGATTAAGGTCGTTTTATGTTCAAATTCGGTAAGAAGCGTGGGGGACAGGTTACTGCGGAACTCATGCTGATTATGCCGGTGTTCGTACTAATGATTTTCTTTGTACTGGAATACGGCAATTTGGCTTACCATACGGTAATTGTCAATCACGCTTCTTACGAATTTGCACGTATCGGCGCGCTGGTGGCAGTAAAGAAACCTAGCGGACGGTCGGACAGAACGATTATTACACAAAAGATTGAACGAGCCAAACAATCTGTGTTTGGTAGTAAGGCGGGGAGTATAAGTGTCAATGTAAAGGTGGAAAATACCGGTGTTGACCCGATGTACCCCAAACATCGCCACGAAGATGTAGTTGTTACGGTTACTTACCCGGTGCATTTGTTATTTCCGGGGACAAGTTTTGTACTTGCCGATGAACCGCGCAAGAAAGGTATCCGTAAAATAAAAGTAGTTACCCGCATGCCGGTAGAAAAGGCATATTTGAGTGCGGATAAAAAATAGATTTGAAAAATTAGTAAAGTTGTTTTTAAGGAGATCAAATGAAAAAAGGAGTTTTTTTGCCGTTGATGGTGGCCATTTTTGCGGCTATTATCTATGCAATGATTGTAAATAGCGCCGAAAAGAAATTAAATGCGGCTAAAAATATCAAGCAGGTCTTGGTGCCTATACGTGATATTAAAGAGCGCGAAGTAATTAAGCGTGATATTATCCGTCCTGTACCGGTGCCGGCAGCCTACTTGCAGAAAGACGCATTTGTTTATTCCACAGATTCAGATCTAAAAGCTATTGAAAATGCTGTGGCGCGTATTCAAATTCCTAAAGGCAACCAGATTTCTAAATATGCGGTGACGTCGCTTTCACCGGAGGCTGGTCTTTCCAGTAAAATTCCGGTGCAGATGCGCGGATATATTATTTCCGTCCCGGTAGCGACAGCCAGTATGATTAAGCCGGATGATAACGTGGACGTGCTTCTCACGTTTGAAGCCACTATGAAAACCGGTACCCGCCAAACCGTAGCCGTTACGCTTTTGCAGAACGTAAAGGTGTTGGGTGTCGGTGCTGACTTAGGGCAAGGCTTGGATGCTCGTACGGCAAATGCTATGAAGAACAAAGACGAAGAAGCCGCCGCTTATTCGGATAACTCCACGCTCTCGCTCGCGTTATCTCCGCGCGATGCGCAGTACTTGGCGTTAGCCCAAAAAGAAGGCGAAGTTTCCGTCATCTTACGTTCTCATGGTGATGTGAACAATTACTTAATGGAAATTGCCACCTTTGAAAAATTATTTAACTAAACAGGATAATTTATGAACATAAAATTCAGTGCAAAAATATCTTTGGCAGTTTTACTCGCAGCAGTGCTTGGCGTGGTGCCGGCACATGCTAAAAAGACGCGGCTCGTGGCCGTTAGTGCTGATGTTGTGGAAATCAGCGGTACGATGCAAAGCGTTAAAGGTTTTGCGTGGAACCAATTGTTCGACTTTGAAGAAGCGGAAATCCCCGGCATTTTATCGTTAGGGGAATTCCAACGCAAAACGGCAGTTACTACGCGCCTTCGCTTAATGGAAACGGAAGGACGCGCACAAGTACTTTCTAACCCGAAGATTGTAACCGCTTCCGGCAATCCGGCTAAAATTTCCGTCGGCGGTAAAGTGCCGATACCGGTGGTCAATAACCAAGGGGTAGGTTCGCAGATGGAAGATTACGGTATTTTACTGAACGTACTTCCTACGATTATCCCCGAACGCAATGATATTATTGACTTGCAAGTTCAATTAGCCGTTTCTACGGTGGACTATTCCCGTACCGTAGTAATTGGTACTGCCACGGCGCCGTCTTTTACCAACCGTGATGTGGAAACCCATGTGGAACTTAACAGCGGTGAAACGTTAGTGATCGGTGGTTTAAAAAGCAGTGCCCGCAACGTGTCTGAAGACCGCGTACCGTTCTTAGGCCGCTTGCCGCTTATTGGTTTATTATTCAAGAGCAAAGACGTAACCGAAGAACAACGTTCGCTCTTCTTATTCATTACGGTAGAAATCGTAGAGTAATTTATGGCAGAACAGGACTCCCAAAAAACGGATGCAAAAATAATTGCTTTCGCCGGGCCTAAAGAAGGCGCGGGGAAAACCACGCTCGTGCTGAATTTGGCGCTGGGCTGGGCGGGCATACAGAAACGTCCGGTACTTATTGTGCCGCTTGATCCGTTGGCGCGGCAAGAACACAGTTTCTATTTAGATATTGAAAAACCCGTTAGCGTATCCGATTTGCTTAAAGTATTAGGCAATACCTCTATTGCGGTAGTGGGGGGGCTGTTACGCGGTAAAATTTCTATGTCCCAATGGGGCGTAGGCTTATTACCGTTGGGTAATACGCGCGCACAAGTAGCGGCGATTAGCCCGAAGATTTTAATTCCGATTTTATCTCGTTTGTCACAAACGTTTGATATCTTTTTGGATGTAGATTCCAGTTTCCCGATGCAAGCGTTTGCCTTTGATATTGCCGACAAAGTATTTTGGGTATCTAATGCTACCCGTACACATATCAATTCTACGGTACAACTTTTCAACGATTATAAAGAACAACATTATCCGTTGGACCGCGTAAGCGTGATTTGTAACGGATATGATATGCCCGGTTCTATTCCTTACGAAGAAATGGAACGGTTCTATTCCCAACTTGGGCGCGAAGTGGATGTGTTTTTACCGTGGGATGCCGATGTAATGGCCACCTCCAACCGTCGCGAAGTGGAAATTATTACCAATCCGCAATCGGAATGGGTAAAAGGGCTGCGTTTGGTGCTTGCCAAAATTCGTGATTTACAACCGGCCCCCAAAGATTGGGTGGCGTCGGTTAGCGACGAAGAATTTGCCCAAGCGTCTAAAGAAATTTGGTCGCCGGTGTTGTTTAATGATGGCAAAGATACTGTTTCCGTCAGCCATATTGCCGATGATGACCCCGGGGCTAAGACTCAACTGTCATTTTGGGACGATTTGAAACAGAAAATTCACAAAGACGTGGTGCGCACCTTGGAAATTGAACATATCGCTATTAGCGACGAAAGTGCCGCCAGCGCGCAAACCCGTAAACGGGTGGCCGCCATTGTGGATGATATCTTGCAAAAACAACCTAACTTACAGTTTTCGCGCGAACAGCGGGAACGTTTTTCTTCGGAATTGCTAGATGAAATTTTAGGGTTAGGGCCGCTGGAAGTCTTAATGCGCGACCCGGCTGTTACCGAAATCATGGTCAACGCCTTTGATAAGATTTTTATCGAACAAAAAGGTAAGTTGACCTTAACCAAATACAAATTTAGAAATAACGAACAGGTGGTACAGGTTATTAAACGTATCGTGGCTCCTTTAGGTCGCCGTATTGACGAATCTGTGCCGCTCGTGGACGCCCGTTTGAAAGACGGCTCCCGTGTTAACGCCATTATTGCGCCGCTCGCTGTTTCCGGCCCGACGCTTACTATTCGTCGTTTCTCCACTAAACCGTTCGGCCCGGAAGATTACTACCGTTTCGGTACGATTAGTCCGGAATGTATGGAATTTATTAAGAAATGCGTTAAAATCCGCAAAAACATTATTGTTTGCGGTGGTACCGGTACCGGTAAAACCACTTTCTTAAATGCTATTTCCGGTTATATTGCCGATGATGAACGTATCATTACGGTAGAAGATACCGCGGAACTTCGGTTGCAACAACCGCACTGGGTATCGCTGGAAAGCCGTCCGCCAAACGTAGAAGGAAAAGGGGCGGTAACGATTCAAGATTTAGTTAAAAACTGTTTGCGTATGCGTCCTGACCGTATTGTAGTCGGGGAGTGCCGCGGTGGCGAAGCGTTAGACATGTTACAAGCCATGAACACCGGTCACGAAGGGTCACTTACGACTATTCACGCCAACACGCCGCGCGACGGATTATCCCGTTTGGAAGCGATGTGCATGCAGACAGGGGCCGATTTGCCGATTTTTGCTATCCGCGAAATGATTTCATCGGCGGTCAATATGATCGTTCAATTGTCGCGTTTCTCGGATGGTTCGCGTAAAGTCACCTACATTACCGAGATGCATGGACAAAAAGACGGACAAATCCAATCTACCGATTTGTTCCGCTATGTGCAGACCGGGGTAGATGAAAACGGGAAAGTACAAGGGGTATTTGCCCCGACGGGTAACCTCCCGACTTTCTATGAAGAATTTGCAGCCAAAGGACAACCGATAGACGAAGCCGTATTTAAGCATGGCGCCGTTCCGTTAGATGAAAACGGCGAGCCTGATTTACATGCGGTGCAACAATTACAACAGGCAAAAGCAAGTAAGGAGACTGCTCCTGAACCGCCCGCCGTGCCGCCTGCTCCGCCGGCTGCTCCACAGGCTTAATGATTATGATAAAGAAATTTCACTTTTTTATCTTATGTGTACTCGTGGCAGTTACTCTTGTAGGAACTGCCGGACAGGGGTATGGTAAAGCCTTGTCTACTAAAGATCGCGATCGCATTCAATGCGCTCGGGAAAAAATGAGTATTTTGGCTGAAATTTTTGATGTGCATTTGGCCAATGATAAAAAAGTATATCCCATGCCGCCCATTGCAAAATGCGGGCCGTTGCCTGCCGGTTGCAGAAACGGACAATGCAAAATTCCCAAATGGTTTGAAGAAGAATTAACTCGTATGGATTCCAACAAAGTAGTCTATACACCCGGGGAAGGAACGTCTAGTGAAGTGGATTTGTGGCGGCAAGCATTTTCTAACGTCTATTTATTTTTAGACCGGGCCGATAAATCATTAGATCCCAGCCAACCGGTCGTGTTAGATCAACTTTCCCGCGGGTATGTGGGGAACCGCCTGAATTTAGTGCGTGCATTAGACTTTTTAAATAAAGATTTACTGCGCGGTACGCAACTGCTTGTTATGAAAGACAGCATGGACGGACGGGCTCGTTCCATGTTAGCCACTTTTGAGTTAATCAATAGCGAATTTTTCAGTACAATTGAATCGTTTTCCAGCCCGATTTCGCAACGTGAAGACAAATATCGTAAATCGGTCATGGCCGTAGTCACATTAGCCAACCATTTATTTAGTCAATTCTTTAATACGGCTATTCCTACCTATCCGCCGGATCCTAAAATTTACAACTCTAATGCCAGGGAACGTTCGGCCAGACTCTTGATGACATTGTTTGGGGCGGTGTTAGCCGGGTTTGCGGTATTTTTATTACTGGAAAATAAACGCGATAACATTTTAGCCGTTTGGGCAGAATATAAGCAGAAAAGTACGGTCTGGGCCGAAGATTTTAACCGCCAATTTGTAACTATTGATATTAAATATATTGTTTTTGGTACGATTGCCTTATTTGCTATCGGTGGGTTGTTTATGGGCTTAATCGTGGGCGGATTTTTGGGTGTATTTGTCTTTTTACTCGTGGTATTTATGGGTGGGGTTGTCAGTATCCGTATGCCGATGGCAGTATTGGACGCTTTGAAAAAGAGCCGCGGGCGCAAAATCAATGCCCAACTGATGGATTCTTTAATTTTGCTGTCTAACTCGCTTCGTTCGGGTATGGATATTGTGCAAGGGTTTGAACTGGTCAGCCGCGATATGCAACCGCCGATTGCCGACGAATTCGGATTAGTAGTTAAAAACTACCAATTAGGTACTCCTTTTGAAAAAGCATTAGACGGATTAACTGAACGGGTAGAAAGCCGTATGCTTTCTTATATTGTTAAAGCCATTATTATTCAACGGCAAGTGGGGGGAAACTTAACCGTTATTTTCTCTCGCTTGGTTGAAAATATTCGCGAAGAAAGTAAATTGGAAGAAAAATTACAGGCCATGACGGCCCAACAGAAAATCCAATCTATTGTGGTCAGTGTAATGCCGTTTGTGATGATGCTGGTAATGTTCATTTTCAACCCGACACAGATGATTTCATTCTATGCAAGTCCGGTTGGAATTTTCGTATTTTTATTCTGTATCATCTGGATTGGCATTGGTATGCAAGTGCTTAAGAAAATGGGCGAGGTACGGGTGTAATTATGAATACATTTCTTTTTACAGTAGGGCTAAAACTGCTTTTAGCAATCGGTATATTCGCCACCTTTATGACGGTTTTTGGCTTGCTGGCGCCTCGTGAGAAAAAAGACGAAGTGGTGGATATTGCGGTCAAACGCTTTAAGTCCACATCCAGTTTTGCCCGCTTACAGCCGGAAGATAAATTCTGGGATAGAATCGCCGTATTTTGCTTGCGCAATTTCAACATAGAAGACAGCTTGGAAGAAATGCACATGCAATTAGGCGGCCCGGATAAACCGCAACCGGTAGATATTTTGTATAGTAAAATTTTGTATGCGTTACTGGTGCCGGCGGCATTGATGTTATTATTTCAAGCCTTTTGGCCGGTTATTTTAGTACCGCTTTGTTTCTATTTGCCGGACGTATTTATTAAAAGTAAAATTGAGAAACGCCAAGCCGAAATTTTAGGCAACTTCTCTACGACGGTAGATTTGGCAGCACTTATTATTGAATCCGGTTTGGATTATTTGACTGCTTTTGAGCGTATTATCAAAGTAGCCAAAGAAAAAACGATTTTGGAAGAAGAATTGGAAAAAACCATCAACGAAATTAAACTCGGTTATTCCCGCCGTGAAGCGTTGGAACACTTTGCTGCGCGTACCGGGGTGCAGGAAGTACGTTCCTTGGTGGGGTTAATTATCCAATCGGACGAGTTGGGTACAAGTTTAGTAGATTTATTGCGTAACTTCTCTACCGACTTACGCGCACGCCGCTTAAGCCGGGCGGAAAAGTTAGCCGCGCAAGCATCTACCAAGATGTTGTTCCCGCTGTTCTTTTTTATCTTCCCGACGATTTTTATTTTAATTTTAGCGCCGATGATTATGGGCCTTGTCAGCGGCGGATTAGGATTTTAGAGGTTACTTATGAAAAAATATATACTTTTTACAGTTGCTTTTACCTGCGCCGCCACCGCGTTGTGGGCGGCCAATACGTTTAACCGGGAAGTCCCGGTGCGCCAACATGGTAAAGAAGCGGGTATGCTTTTAGATTTAGGCAAAATTTCCATGGGAACGCTCAATGACGTAGAAGAACGCAAACAGTATTTATCTACGGTACAGTTGGAAAAACAACGTATCCAAAATTATACGCTCCGTATGGTATATGATAATGCCTATCAACTGTACAAACAGGGCGACTATCAACGCGCCCAAGAGATGGCACAAACCATTTTAAGTATTGACCCCAATTTCACGCAAGCACAAACGTTGGCCCGTCAAGCCCAAAATATGGGGACTTACGGTACGACTTCCGAAGCGCAAGTGATTGAAGCCAAATTTCAAGAAGCATCCCGCTTGTATGATAGCGGCAGATTGGTAGAAGCCAACGATAAATTAAACGAAATTTTAACGATTCAACCCGGTAATGCCAAAGCGCAATCGTGGAAACGTAAAATTGATTACGATATTGCCAAAGAATATTCCCGCCGTGGGGAAGTAGCGGAAAAAAGCGGGGACTATCAAAAAGCATTAGATTCGTGGTATAACGCTTTATTGATGCGCAAAAATGATCCGCAATTAGTGGCTAAAATTGCCGATGCCGAAAACAAATTACGTAAACAACAAGTAGAAGAATCTATGAAACAAGCGTTAGATTTCTACAACAAGGGGCAATACGTAGAATCGTATGCCGTATTTGAACGCATTACCAAAATTCAACCCGGTGACCCGCGCGTACAAAAATATATGTCTCAACTTAAAAATGAAATTGCTGCCGGGTATTATACAGCGGGGAACCGTTCGTATAATTCGGGAAAATTTGACCAAGCCGTTTCTTATTGGACGAATGCCAAAAAGTGGGGGGCAGATACCGCCACAATGGACAATTTGATTAAGCAAGCACGTAATGCCAAAGAAGAAGGTATCCGTTATGTGCAACAACAACGTCTTATTCAAGCGCAACGCGCTGCGCAAGCCGCTGAGCAAGCAGCCGAAGTAGCCGAACAACAAGCTGCCCAAGAAGAGAAACCCGAAGAAATCGAAACGGTGACCATTGATAGTCCGGTGCCTGGGGCTCAAACGATTATTCCGGGTGCCACCGGTTTGACGCCGATTAGCAGCACATCCACGACGACGACTACTACCACTACAACGACGACGACATCTTCTTCGTCTAGCAGTAGCGGAATCAATGAAACCTTACCGACGATGGGCGGAACGGTGGCGCGTGTATCGGCGGAAGCCAGTGCTGCTTCCCGTGCTAAATATATTGAAGGGCTGGATGCCTTCAACCAAGACGATTACGAACGTGCCCGCCAAGCATGGATTGTGGCTAAACAGTTGGATCCGGGCAATAGCGATGCTGATTTGGGACTTCGTAAAGTAGAAGAATTACTTAAATAAAAACTATGAAAGCGATTATTCTGACTGGGACATTTGTTGCATTTATTATAATTTATTCGTGGGTATTAGTTTTTTCGGTAGTACATCATACCCAAAATCGGATAGATCGGGCCGTGGCGGAGGAAAGAGCAAGTTGTGATGCGCGTATTGCTGCGGTAAAAGCCCAATTGTCTCCTGCGGTAATTGTAGAACAAACGGAAACCGTAGAGGAACAACGTGTAAATGACTCTGTTCCGGCGCAAGAAGGGATGCCTAATACGGTTGCCGAAAATCAAACGCAAGTCCAACCGACAGAACCGTTGGGACAAGAAAAAACACAGGTTCCTTTTGAGGCGCAAGCGGCCGCTCGTGCCAAATATGTAGAAGGGCTTAACTATTTTAATCAAGATGATTATGTTACCGCCCGTCAACTATGGCTTGTTGCGGTGCGATTGGATCCTAACAATGTGGAAGCCCAAATGGGTTTAACTAAAGTGGAAGAACTTTTGAAAGAATAGGAGTGTTGTATGAAATTAACTTCAAAATGGCTTTTATGGTTTGTGTTAGTTGCCGTTTATGCATCAGTAATCGGCGGATTATTTTATTATAATTTGTTCAAATTTGTATTTGATAAAAAATTACAAAATGAAATGGTAGAAATGGTGCGTTATCGTGCCCCTGCTTTGGTACAAATGTTATCGGCTCGCCCGAAAGAAGCGACGTTCCGCGAAGCCGAAATGATGAAAGGGTTGGCGCGTAACGACGACCGTATCAAAAGTTTAATTTACTTGAACTATGATGCTTCGATCCGTTGGCATGAAAACACGAAGTTTTTAGGTATGTCTTATTCTGATTATAACACGTCTGTCGGGTTTGAAACCAATGCGGTCGTGCAAGCCATACGGGACCGTTTGCCTCGGGCATTGCTGGCAGGTAAAGGGGATTATTATGATATGGCTATTCCGTTACTTGCCAAAGATAATGTGGTAGCGGGCGTAGTCAACGTAACCGTTTCGCGTGAAAATGCGAAAAAACTAATCGGGGCCTCTATGGTGCGTTATACGGTAGGCGCATTTATTATGATGCTGCTGATTGGATTTGTACTTTATTTGTTCTTACTCTTAAAAATTATTCGTCCTTTAGGTACGTTGAAAGATAATGTAGATGCGGTATCTATGAATAATTTAGTGCTAGAGCCGTCGCAACGTCGTGATGAAATCGGCGATTTGGGTCGTTCCATATCGGTCATGTTAGATAAGATCCGCGCCGAAATAAAAGGCCTTGAGGATGGGGAAATTATGTCCCTGGAAAAAGAACAACGCTGGTGGAAAACAATTTTGGCAGTTACCGTGCCGAAAGGTTCCCGTGCGATGGTTGTGGATGAGAATAATAACATCCTTTATTCTAACTTTGAACTTAATATTCCGGGGAAACAACGGGTACACTTATTAGATTTGTTTGATAGCCGCCAACAGGAAATTATCCAAGTGGTGGGGGAAGCCATGGAAAACCCGACGAAAGTTTTGCGTGGCTCTGTGGTCAATAAAGATGTACAATGTGTAGTGAAAGCGGTTCAGTTGCCTGATGATGCGGGTAAAAACCGTATTGTAATAGTTTTAGAGCCGGAAAAATAAATTTTAGGAGAAGATTATGAAAGTAGAAATTAAAAAAATTCCTGTCTTGCCGGTGTTGTTTTCGGTATTTCCGTTGGCCGTTTTTGTGGTCATGCTCATTAGCGCGCTGTTGGAAATATTCAATCCCGATGTCGTGTTTAATACGGCGTATGTGATTAGCCTTATTTTGCGTGCGATACAAGGTACGATTTTGTTCTTGGTTTCCGCGGTATTTTTCTTACTTACTTATAATGCGCTTTGTACGCTTGGTATCCGTGGTGTCCAAGTGGAATTGGAAGATAAATAAATTAGGAGTGTTTAGACTGTATGAAAAAAATATATGTTTTACTAGCCGCATTAGTAATTGCGGGCGTAGCTGTTGCGGCTACCGCTCAAAAAAATACTCCTGCTAAAACGCAGGCTAAACCGAAAGCGGAAATGATCGTTGTAGAATCTGACGATTATGCTGCCGGGAAAGAAGACGAATTGCTTACGCAAGGGTTAGGGCAATTCTTAGAAGCAGAACCGGAAGTCAAGCGTATTTCCGTTTCTCAAGTGACAAACGACCCGAAACTTAAGGGATTAGATTATAGTTTCTTACCGCTTTATTTAATTAAAAAAACGAAAGCCATTCGTGCCAAAATGGAGCAACCGCTTCAATATGGTGCGGCTCAAGAAACAGATGATTTTATTGTTTTAGCCCATCAAACCCGTCAAGGGGTATATAATAATAAACCGGCCAAACCGGGCGTTATGGAATTGTTTGTAATGTCCCAATGCCCTTATGGTGTGCGTGCTGAAGATTTTATTATCCAAGCCAAAAAGAACGGGACGTTCCCCAAAGACAAAACTGTCCGTGTGCGCTATATTGTAAACTATACCGCTGACCGCGGATTTGACAGTTTGCATGGTTCGGGTGAATGGGAAGAAAACGTTCGCCAATTGTTAATTGCCAAATACTATCCGGAACAATTCTGGAAATATTTGGAAATCCGTAATAAAGATTACCGCTCCAGCCGTTGGGACAAAGCCATGGAAGAAGCGGGTATCAATGTCAAAAAAATCATGAAAAAGTTTGACAGCGAAGGCTTGGAACTTCTTAAAGAAGAAGCCAAATATGCTAAAGAATTTGGCGTCAGTGCGTCTCCGACGTTGCTTTGGGAAGGTAAAGTTCAAGTAGGATTAGATACGGCTTCGCAAATCCCGGGTTTTGAATTTTTCAACCCGAATGCAGCCTCCGGTGTACCGGCCGCTCCGTCCGGCAGTTGCTAACCGGTAGTTTTAATAAGTAAATGGCGGGGGCTGGGATTTTTGTCCGGCCCCCGTTTTCCCCAAAATACTATATGCGTAAAAAACGGTTTCGCGGTTTATTTTTTAATGCGGTGTTGGCACTAAGTCTGATTTCGTTGGTGCCGTTCGTTTTTGTGGGCATTCACCTGACTCGGGTGAATAGCCGTCTTTTACAGCATGAAATTTTCCAAAAACAACAAACGGTGGCCCGCCGTTTGGTATCTGTCGTGCAATCTTATATTTCTCATACGTCGGAATTTTTTACCGTTTTTATTGATTTGCATACTGACTTTGGCGGGCATGCTTTTTTAAATGAACAAGATTTAGATTATTTACGCCAAAAAGAACCGACGGTATCTTCCCTTAGTTTATTAAATGTTCAAGGGCAGGAAGTCTTATCTTCCGGGGAATCCGATGATGTTTTCTCGTATAACAGTTTATGGCCGCAGATTGTGCAAACTTGTATCGTGCAGCGGGTTAATTATATTGGGCCGGTTGCGTTTTCGCCTACACGCGGTTGGTTGGTATTTATGGCTTTCCCGGTATATGAAAATTTAGATGAAAAAAGAGTTTCGGGGGTGTTATCTGTTCAACTGCAGTTAGAGAGTTTGGGCCAGTTACTGATGCAATCGTTTCCGTTAGAAATGGAAGCGTTTGTAGTGAACGCCCAACAAGGTGTGATTGCTTATAATGGGGTATCTTCCGGGTTAATGGCGAAGCCGAATCCGCAATTACAAAACGAAATGCGTGAAATCCATGAGCAACTGGCCGGAGAAAATACAGGAGAAATCCATTTGAGTAATGGCCGTCATTGGTTGGTGGCTTCTGCCGATATCAATATGTTGTCTTGGCAAGTGTATGTCGCTCAACCGGCTAATACGGCTTCTAAACTGATTTTTGAAAGCACCATTCATTCGTTAGGTGGGGTGTTGCGGTTATTACTCATCATGGTGCTATTTATTTTAGGAGTCAGTTATTGGGTGATTATTCCGATTACCCGTCCGTTAGAGCGTTTACGTAAAGCCGCTTTACGTTTGCGGGAAGGAGATGATGTTATTCACCGTCAAGATGTGGATATTCCGCACAATGAAATCGGTGATTTGGCGGAAGTATTTTTGGAAATGTCCGAAGTTTTACATGCGCGTCGGGCCGAGTTATTGGCGGCACAAAATGAGTTGGCAGCCTCCAACCAAGAGTTAGAAGAACGTGTGGAAGAACGTACCCGCGAATTGCAAGCCGCTACCTCCCAATTAGTTCGTAACGAACGATTGGCTACTATGGGGCAAATGGCTTCTATTATCAGCCACGAAATTCGCAATCCGCTGGCCGTAATCAGTAATGCTACACGGTTAATTAAAATGTTAGTTAAAAATCCGGATATTAAGATCTCTCGCCAAATCGGTATTATTGAAGCGGAAATTAAACAGGCCAATGGTATTATCAGCGAAGTGTTGGGCTATGTCCGTTCCCGTGAACCGATTTTGAATAAAGTAGATGTAAACCGGTATATACATGATATTCTTATTTCTTATCCGATTCCACCTAACATTACGTTGGTGGAAAAGTTGGAAGCCCAAGGAATCGCCGTTAAAATTGATATGGAAGAAATGAAACAAGCCGTTTGTAACTTGTTCTCTAACGCGGTGGAAGCCATGCAAAACGGCGGGACGCTTACCGTCGGCACGAAAGCCGGGCGAAATGTCGTATGTATTTATGTGGCGGATACAGGCAGCGGCGTACCGGAAAAAATACGGGAGCAAATTTTTGCCCCATTCTTTACCACCAAAGCGCGCGGAACCGGACTCGGTTTAGCCGTAGTCGGCAAAGCCGTCGGCCGCCACGAAGGGAAAATATTTATTTCCAGCCAAGAAGGGGTTGGCTCTTGCTTTCAAATTTATCTTAAAATTTATCGTAATATAGGAGATACTCGTTATGGAAAAACCCGTTAAAATTCTTGTTGTAGATGATGATAATAACCTGCGCGAAACGCTGGTTGATTTGCTGGAGATGGACGGCTATAAAGTGTATCAGGCGGCTACGGCGGCGGAATGTTTGGACCTGTGCGCGAGCGAATTTTTTAACATTATTTTGATGGATTATAACTTGCCTGATGAAAATGGCATGGAACTAATCCGTAAGATTCGTGCGTTTAACAAAGAATCGCAAATTATTATGATTACGGCGTATGCATCGCTTAATGCTATTATGGAAGCCATGCAAGAGTCTGTATATGATTTCTTGATTAAACCCGTTGATTTTGACTACTTAAAACGTACTATTAACCGTGCGTTGGATAAGTATTTCTTGGAAGAAAGCAACCGGGAATTACTTTCCCAATTAAAAACCCGCAACGAAGATTTGGACCGGTTAAACAATATGAAATCAAAATTTTTCTCTATTGTGTCACACGACTTGTCCAATTCGCTTATGACACTGAAGATGAGTTTTGATATGTTGCGTAAAAAAATGACGCCCGATGAAGATCAGCGCAAAAAAATGATGTTTATGGAAGAATCTATCAGTCAAATTGAGCATCTGATTAAAGATTTGGTAGATTGGGCGGCTATTGAAAAAGGGAAACTGCGTATTGAAAAAACCCGTTTTGAACTGACGGAAAGTCTTAAGAAAACAGCGGAAATTTTTAAGGCCAAAGCCGCTAAACGCGGTATTAGCGTTACGTTTGAAAGTTGTGGTTTATTGCCCGTAATTGCCGACGAAAAACGTATCCGCCAAGTTATTTCCAATTTGTTGGAAAACGCCGTACGGCACACCCCGGATGGTGGTACTATTGAAATTGTAGTTAGCAAAATAGATGAAAAAAATGCTAAAGTGTCGGTAACGGACTCCGGGGATGGTATTGAACCGGAACAGGCTCCTCATTTGTTTACCAGTTTTATTCAAGTAGGGGCCAAAGACCGCGTCGGCCGGTTGGGGCTTGGCTTGTCTATCGCCAAGGATATTATTACCAACCATGGCGGTCGTATTTGGGCACATAGTGAAGGACTTGGCAAAGGCGCTTCGTTTAATTTTACGTTGCCGATTGCCAATAGTTGATTTTGAAAAATAAGGGAGTTTAATCATGGCGAAGAAAAAAATAACCGTACTTATTGCAGATGACCAAACACTGTTCCGCGAAGGCATTAAAGATGTCTTGTCGGGAGAAAGATGGATGGAAGTAGTCGGCGAAGCGGCTGACGGCATTGAAGCCGTAGCCAAGGCAAAAAAATTAAAACCCGACGTGGTACTTATGGATATCCGTTTGCCGAAGTTGGACGGCATTAACGCCACGCGTCAAATTCGGGAAAGTTGCCCGCAAGTCAATGTGCTCATGCTTTCCAGTTTCGAAGATGAAGCCCATGTATTAGATGCTATCCAAGCTGGGGCAAATGGTTATTTGTCTAAAATGTTACCGGCGGCGGAACTCGTTAATTCTATTAAAACATTTACAAGCGAAGGATTGATGATTCCCCAACAACTGATGGGTAAACTGTTGCATGGTATCCGCAAGATGGGCGATAGCAGCCTTCCCACTCAGGCCACCTTAACTAAAACGGAAATCAAAGTATTAGATTATTTGGGTAAAGGGTTAAGCAATAAAGAACTTGCCAAAGAATTAGATTGCAGTGTTAAAACGATTAAAAATCATTTGAACAGTGCTTTCCACAAATTGGGAGTTAGCAGCCGTACGGAAGCGGTGGTTAAGGCCATTGAAAAAGGATTGATTTCTTCGGAAGGAACGATCGTACCCGAAGAAGACGGAGAATAACTTGTTTCGTATCTTACAACGTGAAAAGGGCTCGGCCGCTAAAAAAGGGCAAGCCACGATAGAGTACGTGTTGATGCTGGCCAGTATTGTAGTGGTCATCTCGGCGTTCTTTACGGCTTTTCATACCGATGTGGTACGGTGGTTATTTATTTTTGTGGGCAAATTGCTGACATCATAAAAACTATGAATATATACTATCTGAATCGGAAATGGCGGGAGCGTAAGGCACAGGTATTGTTACCTGCAGTGCTTTTGGCCCCTATTTTTGCTTTAGTAGTATATTTATTGTTTGAAACGGCAAAAGTGTCCATGGCCAAAATACGTAACCAGTTTGCGTTGGATAATGCGGCGTATTCGCAGGTATCTTCCGTCAGCACTTACTTAAATTCCGTGGCTATGGTCAACGGGCCGTTACCTTACCGTGTTATGCAATATATGGCAGATGATGCCCATAAAATTAGGCCGAAAGATTCCAAAAGAAGTGTTTTGCCCGATATTACGGTATTTGATTTGTTTTATAAAGGTGGGGGGGTGCCTGCTATCGGCCCTAATTATGATGACAAGGCCGGGACCAACAAGCCACCGGCAGCCGAATCTACAAACTGGGGATTAAAGTATTTTGAAAAAGTAGGGGAGCACACCGACCCTAAATTTTCCCGTGCGGCGTGGGAAAAGGAAAATCCAAAACCTTTGGACGAACCGCTGCCGCTGATTAGCAAAAAATTAGCAGAAGATTATCTCTTTTATGCTGATGAAAACGATATGGATAACTCTCCTGCTTTGCCAGCCATGTCCTTTTATTTGGAGACGTATGTGCGTGTAGGTTCTATTTATAAATCACAAGATTATGCTTATAAAGAACTGAGTAAGAATGAAGTTACATTTCGGGAAGGATATTCTTTTAATGTGTCCTCTTGTAAGCCTAGTGAATGTGGGCGGCAGAGTGCTGCGCAACTTCGCAAGTATTTAGGTATTCAAACAAAACCCATGACTATAAAAGATGTAATGTTTTATATTTCCCAATATAGTGTCAAGTACGGATGGCATAACGGTGCGCAGGGTATTGTTTTCCATGCAGAGGCGGATTTGAAAGAACCCTTGTTTCAATTTGCTTATTTAGACCAAGCAAGCCGTAGTAAACTTAAAACGTTGGGACGGGGTGTTTTACTTAAACAATCATTTAGTTTGCCGCGTAATATTTTTAATATCAATTTAGAACAAAAATATAAGCCGTTTGTTAGAAATCGGGTTAAATTAACTTGTCCGCGCGGGAATAATAACTGCGTGTGGCCTAATCCGTTACCCAAATATAATGTGCGGTTGGAGCCGTAACTATGAGGTTAATATCTTCATTACGTTCACGTAAAGGGCAAGCCACGACGGAAGTGGTGTTGCTGTTTCCGTTTTTTATTATATTTATTTTATTTATTATCAAAATTTTCGGTCTTTTAGTTTTGAGTCAAAAAATGGAAGTAGCGGGTTTTTATGCGGCGCGTCGTTTTCAACTGCAATCCCATGAAACCGATTATTACCAACGTACGTGGGATAAACGGTTTTTAGAAAAAGATATCCAAAAAAAGATAGAAAATTATTTAGGGTTTGATAATCCGGGTATGCGTAAATTTTTAAGTTTAAATAAACTTAAGATGGAGATCATACGTACCGGTACATGGACACAAATTACGCTTACGGCTAATACGAAACCGCCACATGTTCGTTTTCTGTGCAATTATAATAAAGATCGCGTATGTGAAACAGACAATATGTGTTTGAAAGGATATGCTTTCTTGTGTGAAACAGGTGGGCAGATTGAAGTGAAAAAATATGTCGGGCATAATGAACGGCCTGCCCCGTATATGCGTCCGGAAGGAAAATAAAACGTTTGGGCCTCTTTTCCAAGTGTTTCTGCGTTGTTGTTATTCTTCTCAATATGCTCTGTAAAGGGTCTTGACAAAACCCTATTATCTCTTTATACTTTAGATAAGAAGTATTGTGTTTAACTCTGTGCGTGAGTGCCTTGTGAAAGGCGGGTCAGCAAGAGTAATTTTTATTATTGTGTAATGGGATAAATTATGTTTAAGTTAAAACCGGGCAATGTATTTCAAAAAGCCAATTCTATGAGCCATAAGCAAGCCTATACGTGGGGCGCCGTAGCCGTCGTATTGATTGTGGCTTTTTTTACGTTGTCTTCGCTGATGGGTGATGCGCAAGACCAATCTTTTAGCGGGTTAGAATCTCGTGGATACGATTTGGCCCAAATGCCCTTTGTGAACGACGAAGCCGAACAATATTTACTGGCCTCTAAATATCCCGATATGCAAGGAAACAATTCTACTTTATTATATTCTTCCCAACAAAAAGAAGAACGCCAAGCCCAAGATGCCGAGGAAGAAATTGAACAGGAAGAAACGGCCCAATCATTTCGGGAAAGTTCGTCTCCTGCTCCTACTTCGCATAGTTATCGTCCCCGCAGTTACGGCAAATCTTCCCCGGCCACTCCCACTCAAGTAAATAAATTGAGTTCAAGCAGTGTTGGACGGGCCAGTGGCGGTGGAATAAATGGTTCTTGGGGTTCCCCTCGTGGGGATTTTTCGCCGTATAGAAGCCAAGATAAAGGCTCGGAACGCCCCGTTCAATTTAAGAACCAAGATGCACGCAAAGCGTTATACCAGTTCGCGCGCGGAAGTCAGGCCGCTGCCGGGCTGAAAGACGGTAAAGGTGGAAATACCAAACGGGCACTGATGGGGGGCGATATCGCAGGCAGTGAAGCCTTTGAAGATGGGGCAATTGATTTAAGTAAAGCCCAAGGCCTTGCTATTGATACCGAAGCCCCTGTTACTCCTGATTTGAGTAATTTAGAACAAGATTTAAAAGATGCCACTCAAAAAGCCCAAAAAGAAAAAGAGGAAGAGGATAAACGCAATGAAAAAACATGGCCGGAAAAAATGAGAGAAGAATTATTGTTAGCGGCGATTGATGTCGGTAAGACCATCTTAACCAATACGGCTAACAGAGCCATAGATAAGGCTTTCGGTGTCACGCCCAGTAGTTCCGGCGCCAGTGATAAGTCAAGTAGTGGCGGTGATAAATCAAGCGGCGGTGGTAATAAGTCATCCACCCCAACGACTACTCCGTCCACTACTCCGAGTCATACCACGCCTCCTTCTGATCCCGTCCCGGATGATCCAACCCCTCCTGGCGGAGATAGTAGAGATGATGATACGATCCCCGATGATTTGCATGGAGATGACATGAATAATTTGGCTTAATGAAAAGAATCGAAAAGAAGTGCCAGCGTTTTTAATAAGTAAGTAGTAACAAGCAGCAAGGAGGACTTTATGAATATCTTAAAAAAATTAGCAAGCCGTAGCGGTAAAATAGCCCTGTCTGCCTTACAGGCAGTAGGGTTAACGGCCGTTGTCGGTGCGGGAGCAGTAGCCGCCTATCAGTTTTTAGGCTCTTCTTCCGATGATAATACGGCGTTTAACCCGGCGGGACAATATAACCCGGGGGAAGTCGTCTATGTGTCCGGTGCAAATACCGGTAGTTATGCCGGAAATGCATATCGGGGAAAATTGGATCGCTCTACGGGTGAACCGGGTTCTTCTATGCGCGTCTCTGCTAAAACGCTTAAATTGTTAGAAAATCAAGAATTAGCCGAACGTGCCGCTCAAGAAATGGCCGAAAATGAAGCCGAAATGGCTATGGCTGCGCCTATTGATGGCTCGGCTTACCAATTAGGCCAAACCGAAGGATTAGGTATGGGGGCTAATGCGGTTGACCAACAACTTTTGACAGGCGGTTCTATGGGTGCCATGACGTCACAGATGGCCAATATTAAAGGTGCAATCGCCAATGCCCAACAACAAGCCCAAGCACAAGCCAAAGATAAAGAAGGCAAAGGCGCAACCAAAAAAGAGGCGCCTACATTAGCCAGTGCTACCCCCGGTTGGCGGTCGGGTAGTAGTTCCGGCGGCGGTTCCGGTGGTGGCGGTTCCTCTTTCGTCTTGCAAAATAGCGGTAAAAATGGCCAAGCAAATATGAATGCTTCTGACGTGCAAGGCATATTATCCCACGCTCAAAATATGATGAATGGGGCGATGGAAGGCACCCAAATCAAAGCCAAGGCCTCTTTTGGTAAAAATGAAGGATTAGGTAAAAGCAGAGATGCTACTGTTATGCGTGGCCGTAATGCTCAAAAAGGTAAAGATGATTTGGAATTTTTTACCAAGCGTTCTATTGACGTGGCCGCAAATAAAAACCGTCACAATACGGAAGGGAACGTCTTTTTGGCCAGCACGCAAATTTCGGGCGGTTTAATGATTGGGGCCGAACATATTAATACAAGCGAAGGGAAAGGATCTAAAGATTTCTCCTCAAGCACCAACGCTCAAATACAAGCGGCTCGGGACTTCGTCGCCGATCCGACGATCATAGATCCGTTAGATGAATTAAATACTGATATGAATAATTTAATTCTGTTATGGCTTGGTACCGTGGCGGGTGTGTATGCTTTATGTAAAGTTATTTTCTGGTTGTCCAATGCTGCCAAAGCGGCTCCGTACCCGTGGAATATTGTGCTTTGGGTAGCGGTAGGAATCGCCGTGGCGGCCGGTTTAGCGTTGTGTGCTAAACTGATTTATGAGTCTGCGCAATATGCCAACAATCATGGCGGCGGTTGGTTAAGTACGCTGGCCGGGTTAACAGGTTGTATCGGTGGAGCGGCCTTGATACTCTCCTTACTGTATAACGTAAGTGAGGGTGTACAAAAAGCCATTGATGCGCTGACTAAAATTTTCGCTGGGGTTGAAAACGGTGCCCAAACGGCCGGACTTGCTGAAGCGGCAGGGACGGAAGGTGCTGCCGGTGGAAGTTCCAGCGGTATGTTTGATATCTTTATGCAAAAGTTTTTCCCGTAGAGGTAAGATATGCGTATTGGAAAATGGAATATTTTACCTTGGAATAAATACAATGTTATCCCGCGTATAATAATTATTATACTGGTGTTGGGATGGTTCTTCGGTAGTATTTTTGCAATATATAACGAATATCGTATCTTGCGGGAATTAAGGCAAGAGCGAGAGCAGCAGATTTATTTGCAACAAGAACGTATCCGTCGTCAAGCCGCTTATGAACGGCAGATATTGGAAGAACAATCGGCGCGGGAAGGCGTCCAAAATGCAGTGGACAGTTTTAGAAGACAAGGAGAGTAACTATGAATTGGTTTAATCTGCTTAAAAACAAGGCCGGAAAATTGGCCATGAGTACGCAAAAAGCGCTCTTGATATCTGCCGGTGTGGGTATTATCGGGGCAACCGTAATGCAAAACTTGGTAGAGCCCGGTGATTCCCAAAACATGGCGGTACGGTCTTTATCATCTGTTTCCAATAATTTTGATTACGGAAGTATGCACTATACGGACAACGGTACAGGGCTTACTTCTATCAATGTGTCCGATGAGACAGGCACCATACAAACCTCGCAAAGAAATTCATCCGAAGTGGGTGATTTCGGTTTGTCGGCGGCGGATAATATGGATGCTAAGGTCGCTTCTTCTTTTGTGGGAAGAGGGTCCTCTTTGGGTGAAACAGAAGGGTTAGGTAAAAGCCCTGATGTGGATTTGTCCGGATATTCGTCAGGAAATTCAACAGAAGGTGGACAAAACAGTGTCAGCAGCCATTCATATTCTCCGCGTGCAAACGGATCGGGTGATGCAAATTATTCTACGTCAAGAGGAAGTGGAAGCCATTCTTCCGAGCCAACTCAAATTGCCTCGTTAGGAACAGCCTCTATGACGCGTGCCTCCGGTAGTGGTATTAATGCATCTTACGGCAATTTTTCCGGTAGTTCGTCCGGCGGTTCCCGTAACGGATCTTCGCGCTCGTCCGGCGGAAAATCAAGTGGTTCTTCTTATAATTTCTCCGGGGCTATGCCCAGCGGTACCAATCCTGTTTCATTAAGCGGTGCAGACGGACGCAGTTCGTCACACTTTATGGCGGGGACTACACGCGCAACCGTAGCGAAGGGCAGCCAGTCCGGTGCCGTCAAAGGCGAATTAGCCGATATCTCCAAGCGTTCTGCGGATGCCGCCCGTTTGGCCGGACAAGGCAATGCCTCTAATACCGAAGCCGGGCGCGCCTTTTTAGCCTCGGCACAAAATTCGGGTGGAATCAGCATGGATAGCGGAATGGCTGATGCCGAAAGAGTCGGTTCTGCTGATTTCAAATCTACAGAAGCACCCCAACTTAGAGGTCTAAAGAGAGGACTTTCGGATATTAATAATTCCTTAAAGACACGGAATGATGCCATGTCTGAAGTTATCAAATGGATGCTCCTGACCTTAGGAGTGGCAATTGCGGGTGTGATAGCCATTGCTTATTTACAAAAAATACCGAACCCGTATGTTAAATGGATTGGTTCCGGGCTTGTGGCCGGTGTAATGGTATGGTTTGCAAGTGCTATGATGACAAAAGCCGTGAGATTCCATAATAACTTTCCGGACGATTCATCTTGGTCTGTATGGGTGGGTTCTATCCTGAGCGGACTTACCGCTGCCGGCATTGCATTTGCCATGTTAAAACCGGAAAGCATCCAAGCCTTTATTAAAGAAAATATCGGTGGCGCGCTTAAAACGGTGGCAGGAAAAGGAATTGATATGGGCGCCAATGCTCTTAAGATGGTTGTTAAATCCAATTCCTCTACAACCGATACAAGCAATCAGAATAATTCTAATAATAACGGAAAATAATAATGAGTATTTGGGAAGTGCGCCTAAAGGCGCATTTCCCTGTCTTTTTAATTTATGAATACATCCTCTCCAACTCCAACATCTTCGCAAACGCAAGAAACGCGTGCGTGGTTGCGCTCCAAAAAATTATGGAGCGTGTTGGTTGTTTTGTTACTTTTATTGGGGGTGGGGGGACTTGTCCCGGTAGGAAAAATTCCCTTGTTGCGTGATTTAGTGTACGCTATGGGATACAGCCCGGATGAAGCCCATCGGATTTCTTTTCTAAAAGCCTTATTCTCTTGGAATGAACACAGCAAAATGATGCGCGGAGAAATACCGGATCCCGATGAGGTGAATGTGTTTGGTTCTCTCGGGGGGGCTTTTAATTCTACGCAAGATCTCGCAAAGAATAAATTGATAGATATTCGTGCCGTTAATGCTGCCCTTGCCAAACGTGGACAAAAAGGGGATCATTTAGTAGGTGTGTATGAAGATTTAGCGGCCGAAATAGACGGACGTCGTAATAGTTCCGGTCAGAATAAAACTGTCGTTCGTTTGACAAAAGATAATCCTACCGCACAAACTCAAGCCAACGAGGCGGCCATGCATGGTGATGTGTTCTTCGGAGAAGATGCATCCGGTATCAGACGGGATAAAAATGATGCGTTTAATTCTGTCAATACGTTAAAAAAAGCCACGAAATTACCGATTGCCGGGGTATCTAAAGGAACCGATTGGTTTGATCGGGAGGTGGATCGGGCTATTCGTAGTGACGTGGATTTATCGGAATTTATTAAAAAAGATGACCGCACTAGTACGGCACTAGCCCAAATTGGAGCAATAAACCGCGTAGGCGATTCGCGTGCCCAACGTGATATGTATTGGGCATGGATGATGGGGCGTGCGGCCCGGCGCACTCCGCAATTATTACTTAAAAAAACTTTAGCATCTGCCAGTTTTGACGGGGCGGAATTGCCTCGTACGGTATTTACCGCTTCGGGCTTTGGCGGGGTAGCAATTAAAGCAGACGAAATGAATGCCGATATATCCGGTGTACAAGATTATTTAGACCAAGATAAAAATTGCCAACAAGCACTGACACATGCCGGACAGCAAATGAATACGAGTGCATTAGCCGATAGAATTAATCATTTGGCAGAAAAATTTCCGCAAACCTGCGGTGCCCGTCCCGGCGAATATATGAGCCAATTGCAAAGTATTATAAACGGTTGCCAACAAATGAAAAGTGCCTATGAATCAGCCCAACGGGTATGCGGTACGCTTTCGCTGGTGTTGGACAACGGACAATGTCGTTTTGAGCAATTAGCGGCTTATTATACGGTATTTGATGCCTATTGTCAGGCCAAATTAGCCGAGTGTGATGGATTGGAAGGAGATGAGGCCCAGGCCTGTATTAATGCGGTAAACGGGTTGTTTTCTACGGATGATTATTCGGAATGTGAAGAAGGTTGCCCTACCTACAATAGTAGCGAATTAGATGGGGATGACGGCCAAATCAAAGGACGGTTATATACCGAAACGGGTGGTTTGAATACCGAATATTTCCCCGGTGTAAATTGGGGACGCAGTATCCGTGTGAACAGAGGCGCCTTGTTGTGGTAACCTGCCACAAAATTACCCCTTGAAAAAATGAAAAATATTTGTATAATAAAAGTAAGAAGTATCAAAAGGGTAAGTTGTTACAGAGTGGGTAGCCATCTCTGAACAGCGAACTTTTTATTATGGTAGTGGACGTAAAAACAGGGAAGCGGATGAAGTTGAAAAAACCGTTTTCCACGGGGAGAAACCCCTAAACACGCAGTTTTTAATTTACTAGGAGGCACTTATGCCAGAGGAAAAAAAGAAGGAGAGTTTCACCTTTAGCGATAAGATTAAGCAGAGCAAACAAGCTGCTTCTAAATCTTTCGGTAATCGTATTACCTCCAAAATCGGTAGCGATGGCAAGCCCCACCAAACGCTCTTTGAGCGCACCAAACGTGATGCGCCGTTCTTTATTGCAGCGTTAGTGGCGTTGTTATTACTGCCGTTTTTGTATAAGTACAGCGGACAAGTGGAAGACGAACCGACTATGGTTACTCCGTCTTACGATGATGCCATCTTGAACCCCGATCGCTCCGGTTTTGATTTTACAGGAACGGATCCGGAAGGTCAAATTGCACAATTGTCCGGCCGCGATTCTATGGATTTAATCGTGGGGTTTGGTAAACGCCGCAGCAACGAAGAAGAAGGGACGGATTCGTTAGATGAAATTTATCGTAGCGGTCTGTCTGATTCGTCGGCTAATTCTTCATATGCCCGTAATGATATGGACGAAGAAACCAACATCAAGAACATTTACAAACTTCGTAAGAAAGCCCCAGCCGCTACGCGTGCTGCTTTTAAACGTGCGGCTACCAAAATCAATAAATTAGGTACAG
This sequence comes from Candidatus Avelusimicrobium luingense, assembly GCF_902757105.1. NCBI lineage: Bacteria > Pseudomonadati > Elusimicrobiota > Elusimicrobia > Elusimicrobiales > Elusimicrobiaceae > Candidatus Avelusimicrobium > Candidatus Avelusimicrobium luingense. Next base: position 166,626 of record NZ_CACVTK010000001.1, on the reverse strand, counting down.
CCGGTATGGCTCGTGGTAACGGGGGCAGACTGGGCGAAAGATACGGCGGCAATATGAAAAATGCGGCGAATAAAGTTCGCAATGCCGGCCCGCAAAACAGCCCTAAACCGGTATCTTTACAACCGTTGCAAGCGGCGGGGAAACCGTCGCGCTCATACTTTGGTGGTACTCAATGGGCCAAAGAAGCGCAACGCTCCAAAGATGCCATGTCTAAAGGTAATGCCATGCAAGCCCTTATGGACGCTCAAATGAGACAACCCGAACCCGGTCAAATCGGTGGTATTATGGGTGGCGATTTCGGCGGCCCGGGCGGCGGCAACGGTAACTTACATCGTGAGTTCAACTACAGCGGTGAAAAACCGTGGTGGTGGGACTTGATGAAAACCCGTTCCCAAATGCAATGGGAAAGACATTTCAACCGTATGTGGAAGTATATTGACACGTTAGATGAAATCTTGCTGACGGTTGGTAAAGGTCTTGCTTTCTGTCTGTTGACCGGTGATTCCGGTGGAGATGTTGATGCCTTCTTAGGAAGTGGTGCCGGGGCAACAATTAAGGAAGCTACTTGCTGCGGACAAAAAGAAGCGAGATGGGCTGGTTTTATCGGTTCCGATTCTATTCCTTTCTCAGAAGATGCTTGTAAAGGATTTGCTGCTAGCCACCCGGAGGTATGTGCCGGAGGTTGGCAAGGACCAAAAGGCAATGCCAGTGATGTCCGTCTTGGATTCTTTGGTCAACGTTTCTCTTGTTTAGGTGGAAACGGTGCGTGGTTGTCGCAAAAATTACGCAATATGTTTACTGCGGAAAAAGGCGATTTGGATGCGGCTACTTCTTGTGAATCGTTCAAGATGGATGGCTTGTATCGCCCGCAATTGACAAGTACCGAAGGTAAAGAAGATAAATGGACGACGTGGGTATATGTGGTCGGTATTCCGCATAATAAAGTAGATAAGTATTACGGCACAACCGAACCTACAGAACAGGCTGCCTTGTGGACGATTCTGTATTTGCGTGAAACGCCGCTTTATAACGCGAAAGCCAGTGATGTAAATATCAAAGGCATTCCGTTGTTTATTGAAAGCGCGGCGATTTATCAAAGCAAAATCAAAGACGCCTCTGCGCCATCTAAAAAATCTTCTGGCGATAGTAGTGCTACGCAAGAGGAAAAACAATTACGTAGTGATTTGAGCATGTGGGAAAATAAATTGATACATGCTACTACGGAAACAGAACGACAACAATGTCGTCAAATGATTACTAATATTCAAACCCGTTTAGCGCAAATTAGTAGAGATCAACATCAACAAAAAGGGACTTCCGGCCAGGGTGATGACGATGCACCGCAACTCAATCCTGCCACAGATGAAGGAATGCTCTATGTTGATTTTATGGAAAAATTGCGTAACGGCGGAATTGTCGTGTCGCGTGATGCTGCCGCGAATACGCCGGAGAGAGCTCGTGAATTATCCGGTGGCAAAGCGGGTAAACATTGGGTAACCGGAGGTCGCTGTCCTTATCCGTTAGCGCGTATTAGTTGTGACTTAGTAGGAAAGACGGATGAAGGTTCCCAAGACGGGCTGGGTCGTCCTCTCGCTTACTTAAAGTCATATGGCGATATGACGGACCAACATGCCTATGACCAAATGAAAGATCGTTTCGTGGTATCTTATACTATTCAAGGGCAAAACAATGCCCCCGGCAATGAGACAGAGTCTACCATCACGAGCGAAAAGACACAATGGTACCCGTTAGGTACCCAAGAGTTCTCTAAAGATAATCCGGCAACTGTGGCGGCTAGACATACCGTTGAAAAGTTGCACGCGCAAGGATACGATCGGGTCATCGTTTCTTGGCAAGTACGCCAATGCGGTGATTTGCTCTTTAGTGGTAACGGCGTAAGCAAAGGCGGTTGTAACGTCGGCAAACTTGTTAAAACGGATAAAGATGGTAATTTTGTAGGATATTCCGGTCAAAGTTTACCCGGTAACGTGGTCAGTGAAGCCACTTGTTACTATGGCGATGCCGAAGTTGTTACGAAAAACCCCGGTACAAACGATTGCACGGACGGGGATATCGTAAAATTGCCAAAACAAGGTGACCAGGTCTGTGAATGGGCCAAAAAATGCGAAAGAGGCAAGTGGTCTGCACCCTATAAGGTGGATCCGAATTGTCAGGAACCGAATCCGGACGATGATTCGAATCCGGACGATAATCCGAATCCGAAGGGCAACCCACCGGTAACGAAATCGGCCTACTTTATTAACTCGTTTAAGGCGTTGTCGAATCGTCCGTTGGATCCCAATGAGCGTCCCGACACCGAAGACCCGAATCGTGTGGCGTCTAACAAAAAGTGGGATAATTGCAAAATTACCGACGGTACGCCTTTGTTGAAATTAGATAGTGAAACAATAGCGTATTTTAAAGCAGCCAAGGAAAAGTTTGATAGAGAAAACAGACCGAATGGAATTGCTTTATCCTATAATGACGTCGGTTTGACTGTACCTAACTTGGTAGATGCTATCTTGATGGATCCTAATAACGGTACAGTACCGAAAAATACGGTCTGCTTATTAGGTAAAACCATTGGTGGTTACGCTAAGGCTCCGGCTAATGGAGAGAAAGGGTTTGATAACTTGTTCGGTGCGTTTATGGCATTCATTACGTATGATGCTGCGTCGCGCCCGACCCAAAAAACCTATGACAAGAGCGGAACTCGTATTTGGGATCTGCGTTTCAGTATTAGAACACCGTATTGGTGGGGCGGTTATACGGAAGTAGGAAATCGTTCTTACTATGTGCAGCAAATTGACGATCCTTCTAGTCCGTGGCACGGTTTGCCGCTTAATGAGTTGGAGCGTGAAAAATTGTTAGCAACCAGTAAAACTCAATTGACAGAAAGCGACAACAAAAACCGTCTGGAATTCCAGCGTATTTATGACGACTTAACAAATTACGAGCCGTGTAAGTATGCAGTCGGAGAAACGGTGACGCATGCCAAGGTGTTGGAATATATTACCCGCTTGTGCGATCACGGTGATAATGTGATGCCTAAAGCCGATCCGAGACTTATAAGTAAATACAAAGGTAATCCGGCTGCGGATCAAGCGGTAGCCACTACTGGTAATGTCACCCCGAACATTGCTCCAAACGGGCCAGGTTCGGCAAGTTCCAGTAGACATTAGAAAATAAGTTGTAATTTATTATCCACCCCCGGGTTAAACCCGGGGGTGGTTGTTTATAAATAATAAGTTTTGTATTTGCTCACTTTCGCGCTTTTTTCTATCATATATCTATGACGGTCAGACAAATTTTTCATATCACTTTTGTTGCGGTGTGCTTTTGCACGCTCTCGTTACCGGGGTGGGCGCGGTTTCCGTTTTCCTTTAGCAAACCCACCATTAAAACCGATTATTCCCAAACCGTGTGGGATAAAATCATGCACGACCAAGCCATCGGCGATATCCGCCGCGGTATGGGCGAAATGAGCCAAGCCCGCTATCAAGAGGCGTCAAACAGTTTTGCTAAAGCCGTCATCAAAAATGCCAAAGATCCTATGGGCTATTTGTTATTGGGGGCGTCTTTATACTGGGCCGGGAAAGTGGACGATGCTATTAGCGAATATAATGAGGCGTTGCGCCTAGACCCTAACAATGCGATGGCTTACCAACTTTTGGGAATTGCCGCCGGGTGGAAAGGGGATATTTCTACCGCCCAAGAGCACTTCTTAACCGCGAATAAATTAGACCCTAACAAAGCCGATACGAATATGAATTTAGGCTCTACCTATGCGGTGCAAAACAAGTTGGAAAAAGCATTGGAACACTTCCGCCGCGCCAGTGAACTCGCCCCGCGCGAGCCGTTGTATCATTACCAGTTAGGCACCTTGTATGAAGCACTCGGGCGCGACACGCAAGCCGAAGCATCATTCAAGCAAGCCCTTCACTATTTTTCCGCCTACGAAGATGCTCAACTTAGTTTAGCCGCGTTGTATGAAAATATGGGTAGATACCAAGACGCTCTCAAGTTTTACAAAAAAGCCGTCAAAACAAAACCGGGCGATTACGTCGCACGATTACGTTATGCGCTACTTTTGGTGCGGCAAAATAACGAAAAAGCCGCGCGCGACGTGTTAGACGAAGCCTTTTCTATTGCTAAATTTAATCAAGAGGGGCTGGCCTTAAACGTGGCCTACCGCGCAAGCGGCTCGTCGGCTCAAGCGTTTGAAAAACAAATTGAACAATTTACACAAAGTTTATCTAAAGTATCTGCGTCAAAGCCGGTGCAAATTGAGGTGGGCTTGGAATATGAGCCACCGCAAGAAAATACGTTACCTAAAGGCCATGCCTCTACTAGTTTTGAGCGTGAATATCAAAAAATGCGTATGTCGTCGGGAAATACGCTCAAAGAAGATGCTCCGGCCGCGCGTGCGTTTAAGCGCACGTTTACGTTGCCCGCCGTTTCGGCGGATGTGCGCGCTAAACAAGTAGAAAATTTCGCGGCGGCTGTGCGCCAAGTAGTTAGCGAAGCCCCACAAGGTTATCAAGTGAATTTATCTTTGCAAGGCCGCACAGCCGATTATGCCGCTCCGAATGCCCTTACACAAAACCGTCCTACCGCGCCCAAGGCCGTTTATGATCCGCGTATCGTCGGCAACGATATGGGGTTATGGGTGATGGGTCGTACGTGGCTTAAATTTGTAAGTGAGGCCGAAGAAGAATTGCAGGAAATGACGTGCGGGGGAAATATGTGTTCGCTTCTTACCGGGTTAGCCGCACTTGCCAAAGGAAATGCAGAGGCGGCGCGGAAATCGTTTGAACAAGCCGCTACACAAGCCCCGACGGATGCTCTGGCACAATTAGGGTTAGGCACGGCTGCCGTTATTGCCGATGACGACGAATCTGCCAAAAATTATTACCACCGCGCACTGGAGATCGCCCCGAATAATAAAACGGCTAAACGCAATTTGAAAATTTTAACGGATAACTAGACATGCAAAAATACGGGCAACATTTTTTAATAGATAAAAACGTAATCACACAAATCGTGGATGCGGCTTTTTTGTTGCGCGCACAAAATATCGTGGAAATCGGCCCCGGCAAAGGGGCGCTGACTCGTGCGCTTATCGCGCGCAGTATGAAAGATTTTACCGTCGTGGAAATTGACCCGGAAATGGTGGCGTATTTGCAGGCTAATTTACCCGGCGAAGCAGGCGTGCAAATCGTACAAGAAAATTTTTTGAAGTTTGATTTATCCCAACTGCCTCCTGTGCCGACCTCATTTATCAGTAATTTGCCCTATATTGATGCGGCGGAAATTTTAGATAAAGTGCTATCGTGGCCGCACTTTCAAACCGCTGTTTTTATGTTTCAAAAAGAACATACGCAAAAAATACGTGCTAAAGTAGGGGACGATTTTTACGGCCCGTTAAGTATTTTCAGCCAACTACGCGCGCGGATAAGCCTTATTTGCAAGGCCGGGCGCAGTTCATTTGCGCCGCCGCCCAAAGTGGAAAGCGCCGTTTTATCGTTTGAGAAAATTACACCGCCCAATATCTCGTGGGAAAAACTACACCGCGTGGTAGCGAATGCCTTTTTGCACCGCCGCAAAACGCTACTTAATGCGCTTATATTAGCGGGATATGAGAAGGAAAAAATTTCCGCCGCGTTAGACCAATTAGGTTTGCCCCCAACTATCCGCCCCGAGCAAATCTCGCCGGCCGGATATGTTCAAATCGGTTCATTGTTGTAGCCTTTGGGGCTTTATAAATTTTACTTGACACTGTTTTTTTTGTTAAATTTTAATAAAGAATATAATTTATAAAAGGAGTATTTCTATGAAGAAACAAGTATCGGGCCGTCTGAAAGGGTTTACGTTAATAGAATTATTGGTGGTTGTACTGATTATAGGGATATTGGCTTCTGTGGCGTTGCCGCAGTACAAATTGGCGGTAGCCAAAAGCAGGTTGGCCGCTGTCTTTCCGGCGTTATCGGCCCTTCAAAAAGCGGAAGAAGAATATTATTTGAAGGAAGGGTCTTATACATACGATATGGACGTGTTAACGATCAATATGGATACTTGTAAGCAAATCTATATAGATGTCGTTCAATGCGGTTCCTATTTTATGATAGACCCGCTTCACAATACCGACCCGACGTTGCGGGCATATTATTGCCCGGAAAAAATCAGAGCCAACGGAAATACGGTGGGCGGGAGTGCATGGGCTGCTTGCCGGGATAATTCGGATTTTATTTATACGGTTTGGTTGGAACATTCAGATACGCCTAATGAACGCACTTGTGTGGGAAACACATCTTTTGGTCAAAAAGTGTGTAAGACGTTAAATTTCTAACACTTGTTCCAGCACACGCTCTTGCGTGTTGAACGGGCGCAACTTGTTAAGAAGTAAATTTTCTACTGCCGCGTTTAACAGCGCGGCGGTATTTTTTTCGTTTGGGGCATAAAATTTTCCCGCCTGTAATAACGCATCTTGCGGTACAAGGCCGATCAGTTCTCCGGCGGTAATTTTTAGGCCGTGCGCGGCGGCTAATTTTTTACACGTTTCAAAAACTTCGGCTAGACCGGTTTGTGTAAAGTCTGTTAAGTTGCAGGATACTTGCGCACAACGATACGCGGGCATATCCCATCCGATTGCTTTGACGCATTTTAATCCGCCGTCTTTTTCACGTAGTTGCGCGGCCATTTTGCGCGCAGTTGCCACGTCTTGCGTGTTAAGTGACATATTAAACGCAATTAAAAATTTACGTGCCCCGATAACCGTTGCCCCGGTTTTGGCTATGCTTTCATTCCATGTTTGCGGGCCGTAGTCGGGGGAGAGTGTACGCAATTTTTCAGGCAAACTTTCATACTCGCCCCGACGAATAAATGCTAAATTTCGGCGTGTTTTTTCTCGTGCGTTTTCTTCATATAAATAAACGGGGATGTTTAATTTGTTCGCTACGCGCCGGGCCAGTTCGTCGGCCAATTTGGCGGTTTCTTGTATGGAAATATCCCGTACCGGCACGAGCGGGCATACGTCCGTCGCGCCCAAACGCGGGTGCACTCCTTTTTGTGTGCGCATATCAATCAGTTCCGCCGCTTTTTGTATCAGGGCAAATGCACTTTGTACTACCTTTTGCGGTTCGCCCGCTAACGTAATAACCGTGCGGTTGGCATCGGCGTTACTGTCTACGTTAAGCACACATGCGCCCGCTGTTTGTGCGGCGAAAACAATATGCGAAATAATATTTTGATCAGTCCCTTCGCTGATGTTGGGTACGGCTTCTATAAGTGGCATATTTCTATTATAACCTTTTTCTGTTTCAAAAAAGACTTGCATTATTTATAAGAATTTATAGTATAATAATAACAGGTACTTGAGTACCTAATTTCATTAAGTAAGGAAGTATTAGTAATGCCTAAAGGAAAAGTGAAGTGGTTTAACGATCAAAAAGGTTACGGTTTCGTAACCCCCGAAGATGGTTCTAAAGATCTCTTTGTACACTATCAAGAAATTCAGGGCGACGGTTTCAAAACCTTGGCCGAAGGTCAAGAAGTGGAATTTGAAGTCGTAGAATCTGAAAAAGGCCCGAAAGCCGTAAAAGTTGTAAAACTATAAGGCTGACAGACTTTTGAAAGGGCCCCGCAAGGGGCTCTTTTTTTGTGAGCGAAATGAATAAGAAACAAACTGCCAAACACGCTTCATTAAAAGAATTATGGGGTTTATCTTACCCGTTAATTGTGCTGATGGGCGCGCAAATGGTGATGCAATTTGTAGACCGTATGTTTTTGGCGTGGCACTCGCCGGAAGCATTGTCGGCGTGTGTTCCGGCGGGCCTGCTTGCGTTTACGTTTGCCAGTTTGTTTATGGGACTGGCCGGCTATACCAGTGTGTTTATTTCCCAATTTCATGCAAAGAAAAAAAATGCCTCGGTAACGATTTCTTTGTGGCAGGGTGTTTTATTGTCGCTTCTGTCTGCGGCCTTACTAGCCTTGTTAACACCGTTGGGGAGATGGTTGATTACGTCTTTCGGGCATGAACTTGCCGTGCAGAAATTGGAACTTGCTTATTTTACTATCTTAAATATCTTTGGCGGGTTTGCGGTAACTAACAACGCACTAGGAAGTTTCTTCAGCGGGCGCGGAAATACTAAAATTCCGATGTATATTTCTTTGGCGGGAATTTGCCTTAATATGGTGTTGGACTATATTTTTATCTTTGGTAAATTAGGCCTGCCCCGCATGGGAATTCAGGGGGCGGCGTGGGCTACGGTTATTAGTTGTGCGTGTTCTACGTTGCTTTTTTGTGCACTTATAAACACACGGCAAAACCGTTATACGTTCAAAATATCGCGGTTAGCCGGGTTTTATAAACCGATTTTTATGCAGATGGTACGCTTCGGTGTGCCCAACGGTTTCGGGTTCTTGATGGATGTGCTTTCGTTTACATTATTTACTTTTATGATTGGAAATATAGATACCCTTTCCTTGCAAGCAAGTAATATTGTGATGTCCATGCAACCGGTCGTGTTTATGGTCATTGTGGGGCTGGGCGGCGGTATCCAAATTTTAGTGAGTAAATACCAAGGGCTCAAACGGCCCGATTTGAGTATGCAGGTGGTCAAAAGTGCGTGTAAGTTGGGGTATGGTTACGCAATAGCCATATCGGTTTTGTTCTTTTTTGGTGCCCCGTTATTTTTGCATTTGTTTATTCCGGCCGGAACGGCACACGCCGCGGAAGTAGTGGCGCTGACAAAGCCGCTTATCAAATTGGTAAGTTGTTTTGTGCTTATGGATGCGACGTATTTAATTTTCGGCGATGCTATCCGCGGGGCGGGGGATACTAAATTTTATATGTATGTTATGTTGTTTTGTGCGTGGGGGTTATTGATTCCCGGTACATGGCTGATTGTGTACAAGTGGCATTTGTCCGTTTTTTGGGTATGGAGTTGGCTAACCTTTTATGCGGGGCTGACGGCTCTTTTAATGCTGGGACGTTTTTTACAAGGCAAGTGGAAAACAATTGAAGTAACAAAATAGAAAACCCGGGTTGTTGCCCGGGTTTTATTTTTATAAAGTTCCGTTAGCATCCAGTTGTTCGCACAGTTGGCGCTGGATATCGGTGGCATCTCTATCGGAATAACAGGTACAACGGATCCGTCCCGGCTCGTTTTGCGGAACATAAATATAGTACACTCTGGCAAAGGGTTTATGATGCGCTAATGCCATCACTTCTACGCCATGTCCGCCGGAAGAATATATGAAGTCCTTTGTTTCAATACGTCCGGTATAAGTTGCGTGTGAAAAAGAAGTTCCCGGTATTTCAATATCTAATAGGCTTAACTCGGTCATGTCGGCATAGCGTCCGTTGGCCATATAAAATACTTGGTTGGCATTTGCAATGTTGCGTACAAGTGTAACGGCCTCTGCCATGCGGGATTTTTCCACTACTTTTTGATATTGCGGAAGTGCCACCGCCGCTAAAACCCCAATAATAAGTACAACGACTAATAATTCTATAAGAGTGAAAGCTTGTTGGTTTTTCATAAACTTATTCCTTTATATACATATTACATTTTTTTTTGATTCGTTGGGGGTGTTTTTATGCGCCGATTGCATTTTCCCTGATAACATGATGCGTAAAACGATATACGTTTACTTTTCCGAAAAAATTGCTACAATACTACTAATTTAGGGAAGGAGGTAGTTTATGGAAATTTTGCATCAGGCAGATATTGGTGTATTTGGCGGATCTGGTTTTTATAAATTTTTAAGTGACGTGGAAGAAGTTAAAATTTACACACCTTACGGCGAGACGAGTGACAGTTTGTTTGTGGGAACTATCGGTAAACACCGAGTAGCCTTTATGCCGCGCCACCGCCGCGACCACTCTATTCCGCCGCACCAAGTCAATTTCCGCGCCAACGTATGGGCCATGAAGCGCTTGGGCTGTACGCGCGTAATTTCTCCTTGCGCGGCGGGTAGTTTGCAAAAAAATATCAAGCCCGGTGATTTTGTCATTTGCGACCAATTTGTGGATTGGACCGACGGCCGCAAAAGTACGTTTTTTGAAAATGTTTCCGTGTTTGAAGGAAAATCTGTTCAGCATCCGTCTCCGGCGGAAACATACTGCCCGCAACTACGTGCCTTGACGATAGAAACGGCTAAAGAACTGAAAATTCCGGTACACGATAAAGGAACGGTAGTAGTCATTAACGGGCCGCGGTTTTCCACGAAGGCGGAATCGGCCTTTTTTACTAGTCAAGGTTGGCATGTAATTAACATGACGGCATTCCCTGAAGCGTATTTGGTCAAAGAGTTAAATATGTGCCCCTTGAACATTTCGCTCATTACCGACTATGATGCCGGCCTCGTTGGCGATGTTCCGCCCGTATCGCACGAAGAAGTATTAAAGGTATTTAACAGTAATATTGAAAACTTGAAGGCATTACTGTTCGCGGTGATTGAAAAAATACCGGTTGATACGCGGACGTGCCAGTGCGAAAAATCAACGCAGTTAAATTTTTAATCGTGTTTGAAGGTAAAAAAAGGCGCTCGCTACGAGCGCCTTTTTTGTAACACAACAACAGATTTATTGTAATAATTCTTTCAAAATATCTTCGTGGATGCGGAAAAGGGCTTCATCTGTTTTGGCTAAATTGTTGGCCATAAACACAAACGAGATGAGCCGTCCGTCTTTGTCTTTTACATATCCGGCGGCGGCTTTTACGCTGTCAATCGTGCCGCCTTTTACACGAACATCTCCTGCGCGTTTTTGCCCTTTTAAGTACCGTCGCAAGACGAGTAAATCACCGCGGTCATCCGGCGTAGCGAGTGATTTATAATAATAGTCAAAGTGCGGGCTTTTCGTCATGTAATTAAGCGTGGCGGCAAGCACACGTGGGGTAACTAAATTATCGCGCGCCAATCCGCTTCCGTCGTACAAAACGATATCGTTGCGCCCGGCTAAATGTTTTTGCGTCAAAAACTTTTTCAGTTGTATTAGTCCGTTTTCTATACTGCCTTTTTGCCCGGCGTGAACAGCCAATGCCCGCAAAAGCATATCGGCATACAAGTTGAAACTGCGTTTATTGATAATTAACACAATATCTTTTAACTCGGGCGATAGATATTTATCTACCCGTTGCATGGTGGTATAATCGGGTGCTTGTGTTGTGCTTTTTAACTCGCCCGTCACCGTAATTCCTTGTTCTTCTAACGCGTGGCGAAATGCTTGCAACGCAAATAAGGCCGGATCGGGCAACGCGGCTTTTATTGTAAAACCTTTTGAATTGGTAGGAATCGTGCCGAAAATTTTTAATTCATATTGTCCGGGGGCGCCATACACATACGCATTATCTTTTTTTGATTTTCCGTCGGTAGTAACAAACGATTGTAATTTTACTTCGGGTAATTGCGGAACGATATATTCTACCGAAACGGGGGCATTGGCGCGGGGTTGGGCGGCAAAATGAATTTCAAATAAATTATCGTTAAAACTGAGCGGACTGGCCGGCGCGGCAAAATAATTTCCCATATTTTCCCAATTAACTTTGGGGGCTATGGTAGGGCCTTCAAATAAGGAAACGTCGGCAATGAGATCTCCGTCAATTCGGGTAATGCCCGCTTGTTTGATTTTACCGGCCCAACGGTTTGCTACCGTTTGCCAGGTTTCACCGCCTACCACGCGGGTAGAGCCTAAGGTCATATCGCCGCCGCCTTGCACATATATATGGCCGTTTAACGTGCCGTTCTCATTGGGAGTGCCTTGTTGGTAGACATTTGTTTCAAAGCGGTAATGTGGCCCTAACGTTTCTAATGCGGCGGCAGTTGTGAGCAATTTTAAGGTGCTGGCTGGCGTTAAGCGGGTGTTTTCGTGTACGGCAAAAAGGAGCGGGTTATCATTGCCGTTATAAATGGCCATACCACCCCATAAGCCCCCCTGAAAAACAGAATGTTGAAGTTTTCCTTCCACATAATTTTGCAGCGGTTGGGCAGACAATACAGACGGCCAAAAAAGTAAGTACAAAGCCAGTAGTCGCTTCATATTAGTTAAACCAAGGGTACCATTTATCGCGGTCGCGAATATTGATTAGTAACGATAAAACGAGTAAATCACGTGCATTGATGGCTTGCGGTTTATCCAAGCGGCAGATAAATCGGTTAAATGCCGTATGTGCATTGGAAATAGTTCCGGTGCTGTCCATTTGTCCGGCAATATCGTAGTCGGCACGTAAAAAACCCCACCAATGTCCGCAAATTTTGCGTAGCACCGCACGCCATGTGCTATGCTCGGTAATTTGGGCCAATATGTTCCCGTCTTGCCCTACTAATTGCCAATTACGCCGCAAGGAAAAACGCTTGCGTACGGCAACGCGTACTTCTTTGGAACGGGCAAAATAGATTTCATATTTTTCTGTGGTAAGGCCAAATCCTTTTTGGAGTACGATAGCGGCTTTTTTTCCGGTGCGGTCAAATAAACCGATTTCGCGCAGTACCAGTTGCGACCACACCAGCCCACAGAAAAATATAATTGCGCCTAACGGAATCAGTAACGAACAGATAGAATAAATGGAATCATAGGCAAAAGCAGATAACGGTAATAGTTGCCCGCGTTCGCAAATGCCTGTGGTGGCTAATACTAAACAGGTAAAGACAATAAGCAAAATTCCGCCAAGCAAGAATAAACTGTCCCACCGCCCGGAAAGTGATAATAAAGTATTGCCTTGATTGTCTTTGGCGCGGAAAATGAGAGACGGCGTGCCATATAACCGTTCAAATCGGATCGGATAAAGCGAATTGGGGTTGGCGGCTTCTGTCGGCAGTTGGGTGCGTTTGCATAGCCGGATAATTAACCCGACAGCAAGCAACAGAAGATAGCACGTGCCTAATATCATCAGCGCATCAAACCCGCGTCCCAGTTGACGTACATAAGGTGGCATGCGTTGCGAAATTAAAGTGTTGATATGATGGTTGGCCAGTTTCTCTTTGAAGGCTTGCCAACGGTTGTTTTTTGTTTTTTTGACAGCAGGAGTGCTCGGCGCGGGAGCGGTCGTTTCGGTCGGAGCGGAAACGGTTTCTTCGACTACTTCGGGTACGGCGGCAATATCATAGGCCCGCGGATCTTTAACGTCCATTTCTAAGGCTTGCGGTTCTTCTGCGGGCGTTGGCGTGCGGGGGGAAATAAAAGAAAAAATCAAATCGGTTTCTGCGTACGTTAGATTTTTGGCTAAAATAGAATAGGCTTGATTGCTGATTAAAAAATATCCGGCGCCAAAATCATTTTTCGGCGTATAAAAACTGATGTAAAAGAAAGGTTCTCCGGTAGAAAATTCAATGCGTTTGATATCTTCCCCTGTGTAAGAATTGCCGACAACTTGCATTTTTTTGCGTTTGATTTCGGCTAAATCGTTATTGATGCGGGTTTCTATACACGTTTCGGTAGGGCAATCAATTGTTTTGATTTCCAGCGAAGATACCCCTTTTTCTACGGCAAGGACACTTGTTTTATCGGTTTTGGCGGTGGCTTTCCAGCCCGACGGTAAATCTAGCGTAAATGCCCCATCTTTGGACGTAAACGAAGCCGCCCGTCCCCAAGAAGTAGCCGTTACCAGCGCTGCCAAAAATACGAGTAAAAATAAAAATTTACGCGCCATATTTTATTATTATAGTAAATTCTAACCCGGTTGGAACGCTTTGTTTTTAGATGAAAAAATGGAAGGAAATTGTATTGTCGCAAGAGGGGAAAAAGTGTTATGATATATAAAGAGTGTTTTTTACTGATAGCAGGAATAAGACAATGACATTAGAACAAACCCGCAAATATCGCTTAAAAGCCGTATGCAATTTACTTCGTAAGTATCATGTTAATGCCATGGTATTAACTCATAATATAGACCAGTTTTATATCTCGGGATTCTTTTTTTATCCGGAAGAAGCCGTTTTTGTATTGTCGCCGAAAGGGATAGCCTGTTTTACCCGTCAATTATATATGGGGCCGTTTGGAAAATTTGCGCCGGATATCAAAACTTTCGGGCACGATACGGACCAACTGGATGCCGCCTTGGCCTATGTGAAAGAAAAGAAACTCGGCCCGGCCGGGTTTGATGCCGCCAAAGAAATGTATGAAGCCGGTAAAAAAATGCGTGCGGCGGGACTTGTGGAACTGCCCAGTTTAATTTCAAAACTTCGCGAAATCAAAGACGATGATGAATTGAAAAAAATTCGTGTGGCTTGCCGTATAGCGTACGAAGCCTACGAGTATATTCGCCCGCGCGTTAAAACCGGAATGATGGAGTGCGAAGTGGCTGCCATGTTGGAAAGTTTTATGCGCTTAAAAGGGGCCACGGGAACTCCTTTCCAAACGATTGTGGCTTTCGGCGAAGGGGCATCTAACCCGCACTATAAAACCGGAACACGTAAGTTACAAAAAGAAGATGCTATTTTGTTAGATTACGGATGTATTTATAAAGGATATACGTCGGATATCTCCCGTTGTTGGTGGCATGGCAAAAATGAACCTGCCGAATATACTAAAATTTGGAACATTGTGAATAAAGCCCGTCAAACCGGTATCAAAGCGGCACAAGTTAAAACGCCGACTAAACAAGTGGACGCCGCGGCGCGCGGTGTTATTGAAAAAGCCGGATACGGTGTTTATTTTACGCACCGCACCGGACACGGTATCGGCATTGAAAATCACGAAGAACCTTGCAATAGCCAAACGTCCACGGCCGTCCTTACGGCTGGGAATGTATTTTCGGTAGAGCCGGGAATTTATTTACCGGGAAAATTTGGGGTACGGTTGGAAGACACCGTCGTGGCTACCGTCAAAGGGCCGAAAATTTATACAAGGAAATAATATGACGTTACAAAATTTACCTGCTAAACGTATGCAATTATTGCGCCGCACCTTAAAAGACGCGCATTTGGATGGTTATTTAACTGTTTCTACGGTAGAACAACGGTATTTGTCGGGCATTGATTTGTCTGACGGAGAAGCCGTGTTTTTAATTACGCCCGCTAAAGCCTATTGCGTAACAAAAAAATTGATTGTCAGCAAAATGACTCCGGCGCGTGCCTTTTTGAAAACGGAAGATGCTCCGTTTGGCACCATGTTAGCCGGAGCGTTGGAAAAAATTAAAAAATTAGGATTAAAACGCGTTGCTTTTGACCCGAATTTAGTTGATTTTATGACGGGCGAAACGCTCACTAAAGCCGGGCTTGTACGTGCCGACGGTTTAGTAAACGAAATGCGTAAAGCCAAATATCCCGACGAAATTGCCCGCCTTCGTAAAGCATGCAAAATTGCGTGGGAATCATTTGCCGAAGTGCAGCCCAAAATCAAAACAGGTATGACGGAAGAAGACGTGCGCGTTTTGATGGCGGTAGCCATGCATAAACGCGGGGCGGACAGTATCCCGTTTAACATTGTGTGCTTTGGCGAAAATACGGCGGATGCACACCATACCCCTTCCAAAACACGCAAACTCAAAAAAGGCGAAGCGGTGCTGATGGATTTTGGTTGTTTTTATGAAGGTTACACGTCGGACATGACGCGCAGTTGGTGGCATGGTACGCCTGCTCCGGCTGAATATACACAGATTTGGAACATAGTAGATAAAGCCCGCCGCGCCGGCGTAAAAGCATTGCGCCCGGGTGTTACTGCAGGAGCCATAGATAAAGCCGCCCGTG
Source organism: Candidatus Avelusimicrobium luingense (assembly GCF_902757105.1). Taxonomy (NCBI): domain Bacteria; kingdom Pseudomonadati; phylum Elusimicrobiota; class Elusimicrobia; order Elusimicrobiales; family Elusimicrobiaceae; genus Candidatus Avelusimicrobium; species Candidatus Avelusimicrobium luingense. The sequence goes on along the minus strand of NZ_CACVTK010000001.1, from coordinate 150,936 downwards.
ATGTGATTGAAGCGGCCGGATATGGTAAGGAATTTATCCACACGACCGGACACGGTATCGGGCTTATTGTGCACGATGCTCCGATTTTACGCTCCGGTTCGGCGGCAGAAATTCCAGAAAATGCCGTTGTAACGGTAGAGCCGGGTATCTACTTTGCCGGTAAATGGGGAATCCGTTTGGAAGACAGTTTCCTTGTTACTAAAACCGGCGCCAAAAAATTGACACAAAAATAAATAAGGAGTTAGTTTATGTTAAGTACGACCGAATTTAGAGAAGGACTCATCTTTGAAGATGAAAACGGCCAATTGGTGGAAATTATTGAATTCCAACACCACCGCAAAAGCCAAGCCCGCGCGGTAGTGCGTGTAAAATTACGCAACATCAATACGGGTTCTGTCATTGAAACGGCTTACCGCCCCGAAGACAAATTCAAAGAAGTGGAAGTGGAAAAACGTCCGTTCACTTATTTGTATATGTCCGGCGATATGGCTACATTTATGAATGCCGAAACGTATGATCAAATTGAAGTACCGGTTTCCAAACTGGGCGATTTGACCAAATACTTAAAAGATAATATGGACGCTACCGGTATCTATATTAACGATAAACTTTTCAATGTGGAATTGCCGATTAAAGTACCGCTTAAAATCGCGTCCACCGTTCCCGGTGTCAAAGGCGATACGGTAGCCAATACGACTAAAGAAGCCACGCTTGAGACAGGAGCCGTTATTAAAGTACCGCTCTTTATCAACGAAGGCGATACGGTACTCGTAGATACCCGTACGGGCAACTATGTGGAACGTGTAGCCGCCTAAGGTTTTAGATGAAACGCGTAGCCATTTTGGCGTTGTTGCTTTTGAGTGCCGTTTGGCTACGCGCATTTGATTTGCAATATGGGGAGTTGTTTTGCGTTACGAATTTAACGCAAAAGAAAGGAAAAGTAATACTTCCCGTTACGCGCGGAAAATATACCAATGTGCGCGTAGTAGATAAAGCCACTTACCGCTTATTAAAAACGTGTGGTAACTTGTGCAAACAAGAAAGTCTGGGTGGGGAAATTTCCGTTACACAGATGCGCCATGCCCAAACGCGGGATAATATGTGGATAGCGGATGTAACGGTTGATAGTAGATGGTTGTTAACGTTTTTAGTATTTCGTAACAAAGACGGGTTTGATTTTATTGTTCCGCAAAATATGCGCGTAATTGATAAAAACTGGCTTCAACAAATTAAGCAATCTATTCAAACACGTATTATGCAGGATGAATTAAAATGATGAAATGCATGCACCGCCCCGGCGGAGAAATTTTAGCCAAAGAAGTAGAAACTGCCGATACATTTTTTACACGGTTGTGGGGGCTGATGATGCGTCCGTCTTTGGCAGAGGAATGTGGGTTATTATTGTCGCCCTGCCCGCAAATTCACACGTGTTTTATGCGCTTTTCCATTGATGCGGTGTTTTGCGATAGAACAGGGCGTGTGTTGTATGTAAAAGAAAATATGAAACCGTGGCGTTTTGGAAAATATGTGCGCGGCGGATATTATACGTTAGAATTGCCCGGCGGCAGTCTAAAAGGGCGCGTGCGCCCGGGAGATGAATTGGTCTTTGCCGATCATTTCAATATACAGGGAGAAAAGAAATGAATATCAAACAGATTTTAGGTGTTTTAGTATGCAGTATGCTGGCTGTTCCGGCTATGGCGCATGGACATTGGGACGATTTCGGTACCTATGTTACCGCTAATAATGTGCGTTCGTTTACGCAAGATTTAGGCGGGTTGATTGGTTCCGGTACCTACACCACGGGACGTATTTTAGGTTGGGGGGGCTTTCAAATCGGGCCGCGTGCCGGTATGTTATTTAAGATGAGTAAAGGTAACGGCTCAACGGAAGCCGAGCGTAATCAAATCGCTTTGGGCGATCGCGATGAAGTGGGCGGTATGTTTAGCCCATGGATACAGGCTGATATCGGTATGCCGTTTCGCATTGACGGATTTATCCGCGCGAGCAGTTATCAAGGGTTAACGGTGGCCGGCGGCGGACTGCGCTGGGGTATTACCCGCCCGAGTGAAGTGTTGGGCGCATTTCAACCGATGATTGTACTTTCCGCTCACAGCGCAACTGCACAAGATTTTGCGGCAACGCATTATAACGCCAGTTTGGTGCTTTCCATGAAATTTAAGTATTTTGTGCCGTACGTAGGCGGTGGGGTAGATTATACCACGTTGACTGTCGGAAACGGAGTAGGCGCGCAAGCCGCCGATATTCGCGGCGGGCATGAATATGCCGCCACCGCACGCGCTACGGCCGGGTTTAACTTCAAATTGCCGTCGTATTTAGATTTGAGTTTAGCCGCCAACTACGCCCATTATGGACTGGGCGCGGAAGCATCCTTGTCCTTGCGGTTTTAATAAATTAAAGAAATAAAAGGAGATCATGCATGAAATATAATGTGTCCGGTAAAGTAGGTTTTACACTTATTGAGTTATTAGTTGTTGTCCTTATTATTGGTATATTGGCCAGCGTGGCGTTGCCGCAATATCAAAAAGCAGTACTTAAAAGTCATTTGGCCACTCTTAAACCGATGGTCAAAGCATTGGCAGAAGCCGAAGAGCGATATTATTTAGCCACAAATTCTTATACAGCGGATATAGACGATTTGGATCTTGATTGGTCGGAAACACCTTCACGCATTGTAAGCACAGGCAACGGACACAGTAAAGGGTATTATTTCAGTTGGGGTTATGTTCAACTTATAGATCATTTGGCGGATAGTAATGAGCCGCGGATGTTTGGTTCTTTTCGGGGAACTAATGGACAAGATGGAGATATCTTGTATGGATATCACATGTTACATTCTTCAAAGACACAGGCTGGCAAATACGTTTGTGCTGCGGGCAATAATTTAGCGCACAAAATTTGTCAGCAAGAAACAAATACTTCTACTCCTGTTGCGGGAAGCACCAGAGAATATGTTTATTAGGGGATAAGAAATACTTTTTCTTACTTATAATAAATGCTTTGTTTGACTTGCTCGGCTTTTTCTTGGCCGAGCAATTTTTCAATAATGGCCAGTCCAAAATCTACGGTAGCAGCCGCACTTTGCCCGGTAATGATATTGCCGTCCACGGTTACATAGTCACCGGTGAACGTGCCGCCAAAATCTTCATTCATGGATGTAAAACAAGTATATTTCTTTCCTTTCAAATAGCCTTGGCGGCCTAAAATAGTGGGGCTGGCGCATATGGCCGCTACTACTTTATTTCCGTCTAAAAATTGTTTAATCAATTGTTGGACACGAGTATTGTTTTCCAGTTTTTCATAGCCCGGCCCGCCCGGCAATACCAGTGCATCATAATACGACGCATTAAGCATAGAAAATGCATGCAATTTGGTGCATGTTAAACCAAACCGCCCGGTAGTGTCTTTGTCGGACAATGCGTAAATATCTACGTCTAGTCCGCCGCGGCTGAGCATGGCATACGAGCCTACCGCTTCTAATTCTTCAAAACCGTCTGCTAAAATCAAACATACTTTTTTCATGTTTTCTCCCAGTAAAAAGCCCCGCAGTTAGCGGGGCATGAAACTATTTTACCAATGCTTTTAATGCGCTTACTTTATCGGTTTTTTCCCAAGGAAGTTCTTTCTTTCCAAAGTGTCCAAAGGCCGCCGTTTGGCGGTAAATGGGGTTACGCAATTTGAAATGCTCAATAATACCGCGCGGCGTCATGGGGAACACTTTGCGTGCAATTTGGGCTAGTTTTTCGTCGGGTAAAATACCTGTTCCGTCCGTATCTACATAGAAACCGACGGGTTCTTCGCGTCCGATAGCATACGCAATTTGTACGGTACATTCATTAGCGAGTTTGGCTGCTACGATATTTTTGGCAATATAGCGTGCCATATATGCTGCCGAGCGATCCACTTTTGTCGGATCTTTGCCCGAGAACGCACCTCCGCCGTGCGGACAGCGTCCGCCGTAGGTATCTACAATAATTTTCCGTCCGGTAAGTCCGGTGTCAGATTGCGGCCCGCCGATAACAAATTTTCCCGTCGGGTTGATGTAAATTTTCGTATTTTTATCGGCCCATTTTTTTACTACCGGCCAAATGGCGGCGTCGGCAATTTCTTTTTTAGATTTCTCGGTAATTTGATTGCCCGATTTATCCAAAATCTTTTCGGTATGTTGCGTGGATACGACGATTGTATCAATACGCACCGGTTTGCCGTCCTTATATTCCACCGTTACTTGGCTTTTGGCATCGGGGCCTAAATAATCTAATTTTTTACTTTTGCGTACGCTTTCTAATTTCTTCAAAATTTCGTGTGAAAGTACGAGAGAAAGCGGCATATATTCCGGCGTTTCGTTCACCGCATATCCTACCATAAGTCCTTGGTCGCCGGCACCGCCTACATCCACGCCTTGGCTGATATCCGGCGATTGTTTGCCGATGACGTTGACAACCGCACACGTATTTCCGTTAAACCCGTAGATGGCGTTGTCGTAACCGATGTCTTTAATTACGTCACGGGCAATTTGTTCTACGTCCACCCAGGTGCGTGTGGTGATTTCTCCGCCGACGATAACTAATCCGCGTGTGATATATGTTTCACACGCTACGCGGGCGGTTTTGTCTTTGCGTAAAATCTCGTCCAAAATAGCATCTGAGATTTGGTCGCATACTTTGTCCGGATGTCCTTTAGATACAGATTCCGAAGTGAAAAAACAAGTACCTTGTTTAATCATATTGTTACTCCTAAGTTAAATTTGAGGGGAAATTGTTTTCTATATTATATCATTTTGCCGCATTGTCTTTAGGCGTGTCGATATCGAGCGGCAACAAATCTTGTTCGTAAGCAAAATCAAAGACTACACCGGCAACAAAACGCAGTTGGTGGGCCAAATCGGTGATGCTGATAAACTCATCTGCTTCGTGGGCGCGATTTTCTGTGTCGGGGGACATTTCCGGTCCCAACCCGTATGTAATGACACCTAATTTGCGTAAAAATTCATTATCGCCCGATGCCGGACTTAACCCCGGAACAGTTACTGCACCGGGCAATAATTTATTTGCCGTTTTGGCAATAGAAGCAAACAGAAGGTCTGTGCCGTCCATCATCGGGGGGAAAGGTAATTGGGGGCGTTCCACAATTTCCAATGAAATATTGTCTTGCTCGGTAAAAAGTGCTTGCAATTGGGCGAGTAATTCATCGGGATCCGAGCCGGGGAGTAAGCGTACGTTAATAATAGCAGAGGCCTCATCGCTGGTGGCACTGGTATCTTGACTGGCGGATAAAACCGTTGGATTAAGGGTATCTTGCAGTTGAGTGCGGAAGAAGGGATCTGTTGCTAAAATTTGTGCGGCCGATTGTTGGTTTTGCGGCGAGCCGTCTAATAATAATTGGATGGTGGTTTTACCGTCTTCGTCTTGTAAGGGTAAAATCGATTTGAAGAAAGTACGTGCAGGCGGCGTTAGTTTGGCCTTGGGGTGATATTCGGAAATTTTAGCCAGTGCTTGTGAGAGCGTAAAAACGGCATTATCATTTAGCGGCATAGAAGAATGAATCCCTGTACCGTGCGCGGTAATTTTAATATCCATATACATTTTGGTAGCGGCTTCGGCAAAAACGAGGGGGAAATCGTCCGTATAAATAATGCCGCCGCCTTCGTTTAAAGCATAGCCGGCATCAATTTTATCCCAATAGGTGTCTTTAAGCCATTGTAAGCCGGTGGCGCTTCCTACTTCTTCGCCGGATGTGGCGAGAAAAATAATGTCGCGTTTAGGGGTGATATTTTGTTCTTTAAGCCAAATTAACAAGGCTACATAAACAGCAGTGTAATTTTTGGCATCCGTTGCGCCCAGCCCATAGATGTTGCCGTCTTTTTCGGTAGCGCGGAAGGGGGGAAATGTCCACCCTTCGGTGGCAGGGGCCGTGTCCAAGTGTGAAATCAGCAATAGCGGTTTTAAGGAGGAATCACTCCCCTTTATGCGGGCCAGTAAATTGGCATGGCGTTTGTCCGGGCGGAAAATATCCCAATCAATGTGATGTTTATTTAACTCTTTATAAATATAACGTGCGGCCTTTAATTCTTGCGGGTCGGGTTGGGAAGTATCAATATTGATAAGGTTAATTAAATGGCGCTTAGTCTCTTGTTCAAGCACGGCCCAACCGGACGCATCTTGTGCGACGGCTGTTCCTGCTAATAAACAACAGGTTAAAAATAACGCGAATTTCTTTTTCATTTGTTAGTTGGCAATGTAAATTCAAGTACACTTCCGCGCGTTACCTGATGCTTTGTAGCCGTTTTAGCGGCCAGTTCCAATACGTATTTCCCATACCCCAAAGCACGCGCTACATCTTGTTCGGGTGTGTATGTATAAGAGTGCGGAACTTCCTCGGCTACGGAAGTAACTTGTTTATTCGCTCCGATAAATACCATGTCTAGATCAATGAGTGTATTTTTCATCCAAAACAGCAAATCGTCTTCTTTATCAAATACAAATAACATACCTTCGTTTTCGGGTAACTCGGTAACAAACATCAGGCCTTTTTCGCGGGTTTGCGGGGTGTCGGCCAATTTGGCAGATACGACAAATCCATCGGGTAAAGTTATTTTTACGGTAGATGGGGATGTGCAGGCTGCCAACCCCAAAACGGCACATAACATAAATATCTTTTTCATATATATTAGTGTAGCAAATTCCCACGCGGTTGTACGAACGCGCGTTTGGCAGCGAAAACAAAGTATAATATAAGTATGGCCCAAACGCCCGTTTTACAAGTGAAAGACTTACACGTTGATTTTACCGCAGATAAAAAAGTTTATCCTGTGTTGCGTGGTTTGTCCTATTCGTTAGAACCCGGGCGGGTGTTGGCGGTGGTGGGCGAGTCCGGTAGCGGAAAAACCGTACACGCCTTGTCTATCCTTAATCTATTGCCGCCGGCGGCCAAAGTCAGCAGCGGCGAAATTCTATATAACGGACAAAATCTGTTGACGCTTTCGCCGCGTCAACTCCAAACGGTACGCGGACAGAAAATCGCTATGATTTTTCAAGATCCGTCGGCCAGTTTGAATCCGGTTTTGACTATCGGAGAACAACTTACCGAAACACTGATTGCACATAAAAGAATGACTAAAGTGCAGGCTTGCGGTGAGGCGGCTGCCCTTCTCACGCGTGTAGGAATTAGTGACGCACAAAAGCGTTTAAACGAATATCCCTTTCAATTTTCCGGCGGAATGTGCCAACGTGTCATGATTGCTATGGCATTGGCTCTTTCTCCCGATATTTTAATTGCAGACGAACCTACTACCGCTTTAGATGTTACGATTCAGGCACAAATTATCCGGTTGATTAAACAACTTCAACAGCAGACACATATGGCAGTTATTTTTATCACGCATAATTTGGCTTTGGCCAGTCAAGTCGCCGATGAAGTGCTTGTGCTATACGGTGGGCTTTGCATGGAACATGCCCCGGCGGCCGAATTGTTTGCACATGCCCAACACCCCTATACACAAGGATTATTGGCGTCGTTAGCGTCTTTGCACGAGCGGCCCGAACATCTGCCGGCGATTGCCGGCCAACCGCCTGCCGCGGGGGAAGATTTTACCGGGTGTCCGTTTGCGCCGCGTTGCGTGCATGCAACGGAAAAATGCCGTCAAACCTTGCCGCCGCTCACGCAAACCGGTGAACACCGCGTGCGTTGTTTTTGGGAGAGTGCCAAATGAGTGCGCGTGTAGAACTTCAGCATATTTATAAAACGTATTTTCGCCATAAGTGGTTACTGGGAAAAGGCGAGCGTGTGCCTGTCTTAAAAGATGTGTCGCTTATTATCCCGCAGGACCGTGTCGTAGGATTGGTGGGGGAATCCGGTTGCGGCAAGAGTACGTTGTGTAAAGTATTACTTGGTATAGAAAAACCTACGGCGGGAACAGTTCTTGTTAACGGACAAGATGTCAGCCGTTTGAATAGTGTCGGACGAAAAAATTTGTGCCGTCAAATGCAAGTAGTGTATCAAGATCCTTATTCCAGTTTAGATCCGCGCATGACGGTGCGGCAGATTTTAGCCGAACCGTTAGATATTCACCGGTTACATACGGATCCAAAAAAACGTGAACAATTTTTGAAAGAATTACTAACATCGGTGGGGTTGGCTGCATCGTATTTAGACCGTTACCCGCATGAATTTTCCGGCGGGCAACGCCAACGTATTTGTATCGCGCGCGCCTTGGCATTAGACCCGCAAATTTTAGTAGCCGATGAGCCTGTTTCGGCATTAGATGTTTCCGTACAAGCGCAGATTTTGAATTTGCTCAGTGATATTAAACGTACACGCCAATTATCTGTTTTGTTTGTTACGCATGATCTGGCCGTAGCGCGTTTTTTGTGTGATGATATCGCGGTCATGTATCAAGGGCGTATTGTAGAGCAAGCCCCCGCACAAGAATTACTGGATCGTCCGCTTCATCCTTATACAAAACTCTTGCTTGCCGCTGTTCCGCAAGTGGGAAAGCCGGTGGCAGAAGCGGTTATGGCCGGAAAACAAAATAATAACGTAACGGGGTGCCCTTTTGCGCCGCGTTGCCCGCAAGCATCTGATGCTTGCCGTCAAGATGTACCCGATTTACAAGAACAAACGTCCGCTCATTATGTGGCGTGCGTACAATTAAGTAAGGAGAAATAACCATGACTGTAAACCAAAAACGTGCCGTAGATACCTTTTTACAACTTGTCCGTATTGATAGTGAATCGGGCAACGAAAAAAAGATGCAAGAATATGTAGCCGCAGAACTTAAAAAACTCGGTTGTCGCGTAGTAGTAGATAATGCCGGTAAAAAATTTAATACAAATGCCACAGGGAACGTCATGGGCTTTTTCCCCGGCACCGTAAAAAGCGCACCGTTTTTGTTGGTGGCGCATTTGGATACCGTAAAACCCGGTAACGGTATTAAACCGATTGTGAAAAAAGATTGTATTGTTTCCGACGGAAAAACAATTTTAGGCGCCGATGATAAAGCCGGAGTGGCTATCATTTTTGAAATTTTACGCGCGCTTAAAGAAACGAAAGTCCCGCATCCGCCGGTAGAAATATTGTTTACATTATGCGAAGAACGCGGAATGTACGGTTCTAAAAATTTAGATTACAAGCAACTTAAAGCCCGCGAAGGAATGATTTTAGATAACGAAGGCGGCGACGAACTATTGATTCAAGGTCCGGCGGTTAATGATGTGTTGGTGGATGTTACCGGAATTGCCGCGCACGCCGGGGCTTGCCCGGAAAAAGGTATTTCAGCCTTGGAAGTGGCCTCGTATGCTATTGCACACATGAAATTGGGCCGCATTGACAAAGAAACCGTCGCGAACTTCGGCGCGGTAAAAGGGGGCGAAGTGCCTAATGTCGTGATGGAAAAACTTTCACTTATCGGCGAAGCGCGCAGTTTGAAAATGGAAAAACTCGCCAAGCAAACCGCGCATATGAAAAAAGCCTTTGACGAAGCAGTGAAACACTATACCAAGAAAATTGACGGACGTGTATGCAAACCGGTCGTTGATTTTAAGGCATCTTTACGTTATCCGTCGGTACAAATTTCCAAATCACACCCGGTAGTTAAATCGTTATTGGCTGCCGCTAAACGCTTAAAATTTCCGCTTTATGCGCGTTCGTCCGGCGGAGGATGTGATGCCAATATCTTGTCGGGTAAAGGGTTTACCGTACCGAATTTGAGTGTGGGTGTATATGGCTGCCATACAGTACATGAAAAACTCGTACTCAAAGAGTTTTACGGCTTGTTAGAACTCACTTGGGTTGCCGTAACATCTTATAGAAAATAAGGAAGTTTATGTTTCGTTATATTGTCCGCAGACTGATACTGTTGCCGCTTGTGGTGTTGGGAGTAACTTTTCTGTTATTCTTTTTAACCCAACGGTTAAGCCCCGAAATGCGCGCGTCTTTATATGTTAAAGACCCGCGGCAAATGGGTGCGCTTGAAGAAGTAATTCGGCAGTATGGTCTGCGTGACAATGTATTTAAGCAGTACGGGCGGTGGCTCGGGCAAGTAATCAAAGGTGATTTGGGATATAGCCCCAGCGCCAATATGCCGGTGTCCAGAGCCCTTAAAGAATATCTGCCGGCGACGGTACAACTTGCCTTTGTAACCATGATATTGGTGGTGTTTTTCGGGGTATGGTTTGGGGTATTTTCTGCCGTGCATAAGGATAAGTGGCAAGACAGTTTGGCCCGCGTGATTAGCGTGGGCGGGTTTTCGTTGCCGATTTTCGTATTAGGCTTACTGCTACTAATGATTTTTTACGGCAAACTCGGTTGGTTTGCGCCGGGAGGCTATTCCTTCCAAACGGATATGATTATCCACGGCCCGAATTTTCATACTTATACAGGATTTTTGTTGATAGACGCTATACTTAACGGTAATTGGCGCGTGTTTGGCGATGTATTATCCCATTTGGTATTACCGGCGGTCACTTTATGTATCGGTTCGTTTGCGTTGATGGTACGTGTGATGCGATCGAGCATGTTAGAAGAATTAAATAAAGAATATGTTCGCACCGCACGGGCCAAAGGATTAAGCGAACGGCAAGTCGTGTATAAACACGCCGGAAAAAATGCCATTATTCCGGTGATTACGCTGGCCAGTATTCAGTTTATTCGTTTGCTGGGGGGGACCGTCATTGTGGAAACCATTTTTGATTATCCGGGTATCGGACGTTTTGGGGTACTTGCCGCGCAACAATTGGATATTGCCGGTATATTGGGATTTTCTTTAATGGTGGCGGTACTGTTTGTGTTGGGAAATTTATTATCAGACATTTTATATACGGCGGTGGATCCGCGTATCCGGTTAGATTAATTATGCTTAAAAACCGTATTTTCAAACGTATTTACACAACTAAAACTTCGCTCGCCGGGTTTTTGATCGTTGCATTTTTCTTGTTAATTGCTTTATTTGCGCCGGTGTTGGCTCCGGTGCATAATGCCAATAACCCTTACCAAATGCCGCAAAAGAGTTACCAAATTGCACCTCAACCGCCATCGGCGCAAAATTGGTTCGGTACTACCGAGCAACAATATGACTTATATTACGGGGTAATATGGGGAACGCGGCTGGCGTTTGGCATAGGTATTACGGTTACTTTTTTTGCATTTTTAATCGGACTATTGGTAGGGGCGGTGGCTGCCTATTTCGGTGGGAAAGTGGACGAAGTGCTCATGCGTCTTACCGATGTGGTGTTTGCGGTGCCGTCGCTCGTTTTGGCCATGGTCATTGCCGCCATGCTGGGCCCGGATATTAAAAATATGATGATTGCGTTAACGGCCGTAGCGTGGCCATCTTATGCGCGCCTTATTCGCGGTGATATTTTGTCGGTTAAGCGGCGCGACTATGTAACCGCTGCCCGCACTTTGGGCGCCGGCGGCCCGCGTATTTTACTACGGCACATTTTGCCTAATTCTATTTATCCGTCGGTCGTAGTGGCTAGTTTGGATATCGGATATATTGTGTTGACGGCAGCGTCATTATCCTTTTTAGGGTTAGGCGCGCAACCGGGAACAGCCGACTGGGGACAGTTGATTGCCATGGCCCGCAACTGGGTGCTTGGTACGGCGCAAAATCCGCTGGCGTATTGGTACACGGTGGCTGTGCCGGGGGCGGCTATTTTCCTGTTTGTGCTCGGGTGGAATTTGTTGGGGGATGCCTTTAGAGATATTTTAGACCCCAGACAGGTCTGATTTTTATACAATATAGTATAGTCCTAAAATAAGAGGTGCTTATGATTCGTCGCAAAGATTTATATACTTCACTCGCAGACAGTGCGTTCCGTTTTCCGGATAGAATTGCCTTGGTGGAAGCCGGTAGCGGTAAAAAGGTTTCTTATCATGAACTCTTAATGAAAGTAGATCGCGCTGCCGATATGTTTTTTGAGCATGGTATCCGCAAAGGTGATCGCGTAGGTATTGTTCACCGCAATGCGATTGATACCGTCATCGCTAACTATGGGTTATATAAATTGGGCGCGGTCAGTATCCCGATAAACTTCATGGTTACTAAACAAGAAGAGATTCAATTTATTTTGAATAACGCCGGAGCCAAAGCGGTAGTTACTCAAGCCGAATTCTTGCGACATTATGTAAAGGCTGCACCGAGTACCCCTACGGTAAACTATATTTTTACGACGGACGAAGTACCTTCTTCCGCGGCCGGATGTGATAAAGTGCAACTCTTTTGGGAACAAATTGAAAAATCTACGTTCCACGATGAAACCTCTGCTCCACAAGCCGAATTGGACGATTTGGCCTTTATCTTATACACTTCCGGTACGACGGGGCTACCCAAAGGGGCGATGATTTCCCACGGGAATTTAGCTTCTAACGTTATTTCCTGTGCACAAATTTTTAAGATTAACGACAACGACGTTTTCTTGTGCTTGTTGCCTATGTTCCACTCTTTTGCGTGGACGACCTGTGTGGTTATCCCGCTTTATTTAGGGCTTAAAGTGGTGGTGGTAGCCAATGTAATGCCGGCCAGTAAATGGTTAGGGGCCATGGGCTCGGAAAACGTTACTTTGATGTTGGCTGTTCCGCAGATTTATGCGGTACTTTCTAAAGAAGCCAAAGGGCTCAAACAATTATACTTGCGTTTCTGGCCGTTCAAAAACATCCGTTTCTGTGTATCGGGTGCGGCACCGCTTACGCAAGAAATCAAAGACCGCTTTGAGCAAAAATTTAACGTACCGATATTGGAAGGATATGGCTTAACCGAAACGAGCCCGGTGGTCAGTGTGAACACCGAAGAACTGCAAAAAATCAAATCGGTCGGCCCGGCTATTCCGGCAGTCAGCACGATTGTAGTGGACGACAACGGAAATGAAGTGCCTCGCAATCACGAAGGCGAACTCTGCGTCAAGGGGCCCAATGTGTTCCGCGGATATTGGGGCAACGAAGCGGCTTCGCGCGATGCTTTTACCGAGGACGGTTGGTTCAAAACCGGGGATATCGTGGAAGTAGATGATGACGGATTTATCTTCATCAAAGACCGCAAGAAAGACATGATTATTATTAAAGGGCTTAAAGTATTCTCCGCCCAAGTGGAAGCCATTATTTGCGAACACCCGGCTATTGAAGAATGTGCTATTATTGGCGTGCCGGACGGTCGCGGCGGTGAATTTATTAAATTATATGCCGTTAAAAAAGAAGGCGTGGAACTGAACGAAAAAGAATTTCGTATGTTCCTAAAAACCCACTTGGACAATTATAAACGTCCGCGTGATTTTGAATTTTTAGAAGAACTGCCCAAAAATGCTCTTCGCAAAGTGCTAAAACGCGAACTTCGCAAAGACGCCGTCGCCAAATTGGCGGCGCGTACAGCCGCTGCTCCCGCGGCAGAGGAAAGCGTTGAGTAGTCCGTCCCGCGTTTCTACATTGGCGCGGGTGTTGGCTGACTGTGTCCCACAGGCTTATTATGTGGGGGGAATTGTACGCAGTAGCCTGCTCAAACGGCAATCTACCGATATTGATTTGACCTTACCGCCCGAAGATGTAAAACCGGCGGCTCTTGTTTTGGCTAAAAAATTAAAAGCCGCTGTGTTTGAAATGGACGCTGAGTACGGCGTGTGGCGGCTTGTTACCCATAAGGATAAAATTCAAATTGATTTAACCGCCTATCAGGGGAAAGACTTAAAGGCCGATCTGCTCCGGCGTGATTTTGCGTTTAATGCGCTTGCGTATCCTGTTACCGCGCTGCCGCAAATTGAAATTACTCCGCAAAAAAATGCGAATGCCAAAATTTTACTCAAACGCTTGCAACGAAAAAAAATAGTGGATTTTGCCGGTGGTCTTGACGACGTAAAACATAAAATTATTCGGCATACAAACCCTCGCGTGTTTGCAGAAGATCCTTTGCGTATGTTGCGGGCGTTTCGGTCGGCGGCGGAACTCAATTTTACCATTTGTCCGGCGACGCTTAAACTGATTAAAAAGCATGCAGCTCTGATTAACCAACCGGCAGGTGAGCGTATCCACGAAGAATTGACGCGGTTATTTAATACATCTAAAGCGTATGAAAATTTTGTTTTAATGGACCGGTGCGGGTTGCTTACGGCTTTGTTTCCCGAACTTATTCCGCAACGTTCATGTGCCGAAGTCTATTACGGAAAAGGCGGCGTATTAAAACATACGCTGTTGGTGCTTAAACGCATTGAATATCTGTTAGACCATTTAGATACGGCTTTCCCCAAATATGCACGCCGCTTGCAAGAAATGACGCACCAAAAACCGCTTTTTAAAATGACGGCACTATTACACGATATTGCCAAACCGGCTACGGCCCGGATGAAAGACGGACGGTTGCGGTTTTTTTATCACGAACAACGCGGGGCTAAAATGGCGCGAAGTGTGTTGGAGCGTTTGCATTATAGCCGGCCCGATATGCGTTTAATCGGGGCGATGATCGGCGAGCATTTGCGTCCGAGCAATTTGGCGAGTAACGATTTTATTACCGATAAAGGGGCGTATCATTTTTTCCGCGATTTGGGTGACGCTGCGGTGCCTATGTTGTTTTTGTGTTGGGCCGATTACACCAGTTATGTTACCGATGCGCAACTGCGTCGCATATTGCCTCATAGCGACGAGTCTTTAATGAGTTTGGCCCGCGCACAAAAAAAAGAGGCTGTCGGAAAAACACTTCGCCATTTACAAGTTCTTTCATTACTTTTTAGTAAATTTTTTGAGCATCCGCGTGTGGTGCGTCCGTCGCGTATTATTACCGGGCGTGATGTGATGGATGCGTTGAATATTCCGTCCAGCCCCAAAATCGGCGAGATTTTAGAAGCAGTTGCCGTAGCACAGGTGGAAGGGAAAGTGCAATCGAAAGAAGATGCACTTGCATTTATTCGCAACCTAGTTAATACGGAAAATAAATAGTTGTATGCAAGGGGATAACTTTGCTACAATAAAGAAGCATTAAGACGTTTACGTTCACGCGGGCGTGGTTCAATGGTAGAATGGAAGCTTCCCAAGCTTTAGACGAGGGTTCGATTCCCTTCGCCCGCTTTTTTTAATCAGGATAATTATGGAAAAAGAAGACCTTGATTTAGACGTAAAACCTGCCGGAAATAAAGACCTTTGGCTATTTTTAATTGTTATAGACATGGTGTTGTTATGCGTGTTTGGTTTTTTTGTGTATCAACGCTTGTCTAATAGTGTTTTTCACACTTCGGGTACGCAAGATGGCGTAGCCGTGGAAGAAGAAGTCGTCCAAGAAGTAGCGCCGGAAAGCGAAGTCATTTCCGTTGCTGCCGAGCCGGAAATTGTCACGCCGGTAGTCGTTCAAGAAGAAGCGGTGGTGGAAATAAAGCCTGCGCCGCAACCGGAAATTAAACCGGTAGAGACGATTGTACAAGAAGTTATTACAGAAGAAGCCCCCGCCGAGAAAAAAGTAAGTGTAACCGTAACGGCCAATGCCAAAAGCAAATACCGCCGCGTAACATTCAGATGGTTCGGCGAAGGTAAAAAAGTGCAGATTGTCAGCGGGTTCACGATGTCTAAACCGCAAGCGCTTACCAAAAAAGGCGACCATTGGGAAACAACGCTTTCTATCTTGCCCGGAACGTATAAGTTCTTATACATTATTGACGGTGTGAACCAGAAAGACCCGTACAGCCCGGAAAAAGACGGACGCTCCGTAGTGATAATCGATTAAGTATTTTTAGATTAAGATAAAATAACAGGCCCTAACGAACGTTAGGGCCTGTTGTTATGAAAAACTAATTCAACACATAAACATTGTTGTTAGCATTTCTCCCGACGAGTGTTCCAAATAATTTACAGGTTTTTTCACCCCGGGGATTGTGCGCGTAGCAGTATGTTTTTCCGGGCGTTAGAAATTCATCACTCGATATTGCGTTGTCATATACGAAGTAAATACGCGGCGCACCGTCCAGATAGTTCCATCGAGAATACATACATATATGTGTCACATAAGAGTCAATAGCGTATTCGCTGCGAAAGGAAGCCGGAATTTCTATATCTAAATCGTCCAAAGTTGTTGTATATTCGCCCGCTGCTAGATAGTATCTTTCTTCGGCATCTTTTACGGCACGGCCCATTTCTATTAACTCGGTGTATTTTGCTTTATCCACCGCGGCTTGATACTTCGGCAGAGCTACCGACGCCAAAATCCCGATAATTAACACAACTACTAATAACTCAATCAACGTAAATGCTTGATTATTTTTCATAAGGATATCCTCGTTTTTTTGGATTTCTATAAATAGTATTGTATCTTATTAAGGAAAATTTTTCAGCCCGACGATAAAAACTTGTACTAAATAATAACATTATGACGGAAAAATTAAAACCGGAGTCGCAAAAGCGGCCCCGGTTGAGGTTACAACTAACTGCATTAGGTGCGCTAATGCAATTTTTCAGGAAGATTTAACACGAGAAGTTACGCTTAATGATACTTCGCACAATCCCTTCCACGTGGAAAGAAGTTTTATCGGCCACAATGGGCGTATAATGCGGGTTTTCCGATTGCAAAATGACATTATCACCGTCTTTCGTGAACCGTTTTACAAGTACTTCGCCGTTATTGACACATACCACTACATCTTTGTTTTTCGGTTGGCGGCTTTGTTCTACAATCAGCCAATCTTTGGGGGAAATTAAATTTTCCATAGAATCACCCTTGGCTTCTACCATAAATCCTTTGCAGGCCGGAAAATAAATCATACTCGGGTCCACCGGCACAATACGTGTGGGTGTTCCGTCTAAAATCGTTCCTTCCGGGCCGCATTTGGCCATGCCGTACATTTTAAGATACACCACATTCTTTTCCGGATCTTTCAAAATCATATAGTCGCGCGGATTAGACGGGTTTCGTTTCAAAAAACCTTTCTTTTCCAATTGTTTAATGTGATGAAAAACTACACTTTTGGCGCTGACGTCCAACTGTTCGGCCAGTTCTTCCATCGTCAACGGATCGGCAATATGCGATTTCAAAATTTCCAATAATTTTTCTTGTTTGGGGTGCAGTGTTTTCATAACGCTCCTGTATAACTTTTGTTTTTGTTCTATAATCTGTTCTATAATTTTTTGCAACAAAAATCAAGCATATTTGGCAAAATGCCTAAAAAATAACTATTTTTCAACTTGCATGTTTTCAGTTTTTCTTGCTACAATTTAGAAAATTTAGGAGGTACTTATGAAAGTATTATTACTTAACGGTAGCCCGCATGCTTCAGGGAATACGGCACTTGCACTCGCCCAAATGGAAGATGTGTTTTTACAAGAAGGCGTAAAAAGTGAAGTTATCCACGTTGGTAATCAAGCCGTGCGCGGTTGCGTGGCGTGTTACAGATGCGCTAAAACAGGCAAATGCGTGTTTGATGATATCGTCAATAAAATCGCCCCTAAATTTCGTCGTGCAAACGGTTTGGTGGTAGCCAGCCCCGTTTATTATGCCTCGGCCAATTCTACGCTGATGGCGGTATTAGACCGTTTGTTTTTCAGTACGCGTTTTGATAAGTCTATGAAAGTCGGTGCGGCGCTAACGGTAGGACGGCGCGGTGGACTTTCTACGGCGTTTGATCAACTCAATAAATACTTTATGATTAGCGGTATGCCGATTGCCACCGGGCAATATTGGAACTGTGCTCACGGGCAAAAACCCGGCGAAATCTTGCAGGATGAAGAAGGTTTGCAAATTATGCGCACGTTAGCACGTAATATGGCGTTTTTGATGAAATCCGTGGCGCTTGGTAAAGAGGCGTACGGCGTGCCTGAACGCGAAGATTTTATCGCTACAAACTTTGTACGGTAAAAAGATAATTTGGATAAAAAAACTCCGGTACATTTATACATGCACCGGAGTTTTTATATGAAATTGAGTTAGTATTTTCGGTGTTGTTCCCAATTCCAGGCAGTTTGGATTATGCGGGTTAAATCATACTGCGGTTTCCCTTTCTCATCCACCACCTTGCTATCACCAAACCACTTCTTAAATTCAGGCGAGTTGGTATCTGCCTTACCGTTCTTGTCGTATTTGATATCTTGGAATAGAGTGTCAGATTGTTCGAAAGTATCAATAGTAGGTTTTATATAAAACTCTCCATCTGACTCCTTGACATTTCTCAACATTTCAGTTATGCTAATAATATCAGCGTTACCGCTTTCCGTGTCTGAAATTATGGCACTTGCGGTACGCTGATTCATTTCCAATATAACATCATACAAATCGCTAGACATATCAAAAGATTGTTTTTTACTATTGTGTAGGGCAGATATCCTAACTGTGTAGACATTCTCTCCTACACGTATAGGAACATAAAATCTAAACAACTTATCATAATCCTTTTTGACGGATTTGGTGGTTCACTTGGGGAACTATATATCTTAATTCCCGGTCTTGCAACATGGGTTGGTAGAAATTTTTTTCATAATTGCGTAATAAAACCAATTGCGTTTCCAAGGTCTTTTTTAAATACTGGAAAGTTGCATGATAAGAAGGAGTTAAACTGCACTGTTTATCCTGTATATTGTTTTCGCGGATTGCATACAGTCCATTGGGGGAAACCATGTAGGTATATAGGTTTGATCCCATAGTAATGCGTAATTCGTAATTTCCTTTTTTGAAGGTTTTATCCCACTCTATGGAGATGAGCCCATTTCTGCTATGTGTCCTATATGTGACGGACACTCTTTTTAGTTGGAAATCTTCAAAGTTTACCTGCGTGGTTTGTTGATCTTTGCTCATAGCAAATCCCCATGTTTTGGCATATGGAAGCGGAAAGTGATAAGTAGGAGTTTCCTGAGCAGTTCCTCGACGGTTGCAGAAAATTTGCAATTCCTGGGTAGTATAGTTAATAGAGAAATCTAAAGTGGCGCGACGTCTTTTGGGGGAACACAAGTTACCCCAACCTGTATCGGAATGGACTTGCATGAGCCAATTAGTGTATGGGTCGCGTTTCTGTTTATCATGAGCCCCGATCCGAAACAAAGGTAACAGATTATTGTCCAAGAATTGCATATCCGGCTCCGTAAGGACAACCGGTTGGGCATTTTGATAGCGCATGGAAGAACTCGCACATAAACTTTTCCAACCTCGTTGGGCCCGGGGAGAAAACTTGCCGTCCCGTTGATATAGGCGTAAATCTAAGAAATTGATAAAGCCATCCGCATCGTCGCAGGAGATGTGCCTCTCCTCCAGTGAATTCCCTATTAACAGATCCATGGCACTGCCTTTATGGGGTCCGGTAGAGTAGCCGGGTGCAGCATTGTCCGGCCCGTATTGGTCGGCCAGACCGAAGTAATGCCCGGCCTCGTGAAGCAAAGCGGTACCTAGATGTATTTTGTTCAATTGTCTATCGGCGGAACGTATGGATTCGTTGAAACAAATAGAGGATCGGTTTTTATGTCTGCGATCATGGGCCAGAAATCCTCCTGCCCCGTCTTCACTTGCTTTACAAACATACCAGTAATTATCAAAAGGGTCCTGTTCTACGAGTGTAAGATTTCGCTTTAGTAAAGGGATAATGTCTTTAAATTCTTGTGTCCGTTGATTTTGTTCAATGAGGTTTAACACTTCCAGTGGCCACTGACGTAACGATTGGGCAAATATCTTCTTTTCTTCCATGGAAATATCTTTTGAAACGGCATAACGGAGAGGCGTTCCGTTTAAAAGGAAATCCATAGCGTATGTATGGTCATGAACTGCATCTTGCAAAACTCCATACGGGTCCTCTGCATGAGCTTTTACGCTAAGCATACATAGCATGACAAAACAGCTGATAGCGCAACAAATCCGTTTCATAAGTTTCTCTCTCTTAATTGTAGTATGGGTAGGAAAGAGAGACCTTTCAAGGGCCTAAAGGCCCAAGATGTTTCTAGGTCCAAAAGCTGGAAGATATGATGGAACGGACAGCGAAAGCGGTGTTACAACAGGTAAATCAATATTTCCTATTCTTTTCCCAATTCCAGGCGGTTTGGATCATGCGGGTTAAATCATACTGCGGTTTCCACCCTAACAGTCGTTCGGCTTTGGACGAATCGGCCACCAATACGGCGGGATCTCCGGCGCGGCGGGGGGCGTTCTTTACCATAAAATCTACACCGGTAATCTTTTTTGCTTCGTGAATAATCTGCGCTACGCTATATCCGTTGCCGCTACCTAAATTAAACCGTTCGCTCACGTTATCTTTTTCCATTTTTTCAAGGGCCAAGATATGCGCGCGGGCCAAATCGTTCACGTGGACGTAATCGCGGATACAGGTGCCGTCGGGCGTGGGATAGTCGGTCCCGAAAATTCGGATATATTCGCGCTTGCCGGCGGCGGCTTGTAATACAAGCGGAATTAAATGCGTTTCGGGGGAGTGCGACTCGCCAATATCGCCGGAGTCGTCTGCCCCGCACGCATTAAAATAACGAAGCGCCGTAGATTTTAAACCGTAAGCCGTATCAAAATCTTCCAACATTTTTTCGGTCATCCATTTGCTTTTCCCGTAGGGGTTTATGGGATTTTTAGGGTGATTTTCGTCTATTTTTTCTTTGACCGGTTCACCGAAAATAGCGGCAGTGGATGAGAAAATAAAATAAGCGATTTTATTTTCCGCCATCGCCTCTAATAAATACCGCACATGAGTGGTATTGTTTTGAAAATACATTTCGGGTTTTTTAACGCTTTCGCCCACGTCAATAAAAGCGGCAAAGTGCATTACCGCATCAATATGATAACGGTTAAAAATTTTCGTCAGCAGAGGTTTATCTTGCAGATTTCCCTGTTCAAAAGGAACATGAGACACGGCTTCTCGGTGGCCTTTAGATAAATTATCTAATACAACGGGGGTATATCCTTGCGCGGACAATGCACGCACTACATGCGAACCGATATATCCCGCCCCACCAATGACCAATATGTTTTTTAGCATTTATTTTTCCGTGAATTTTTCAAAAGGAAAAGGCATCAGTTCTTTGAATTTTTTGCAATAACAAGTCCGTTTTTTACCGTCTAAAACGGCAATATATACGGGGGTATCGGGGGCTAAAAATTCACTCATCACTTGGCGGCATGCTCCGCAAGGTGAGTTGAATTTTAGACCCGCTATTTTTTGAGTAACCAGCGCCAAGGCCTTAAAACGGCGGTGCCCCGTACCGACGGCCGCAAAAAGAGCGTTGCGTTCTGCGCAGACAGTTAAGCCATAGGAAGAATTTTCTATATTCGTGCCGGAAAAAATTTTTCCGTCGTCTGTCAGCACGGCTGCCCCTACCTTAAAGTGTGAATAGGGCGAGTAAGAATTTTCCCGTGCCGCTTGGGCCGCATCTAATAAAGTAGTTGGTTGTGATTTGGTTATCGTCGTCATATTTCTATTTTATAATATAGTAAATAAAAGTCAAACTTGTTTTTTTTAGTATTTGCCAAGTGTGTTATAATAAAAAGTATGAAAAAGATAGTTTGGGGGATACTGATCATGGGCGTGTTGTGGTGGTTTTGGCCTACGCAAGCAACTGTAAAAAATGCGGGCAAACCTGTGCAAACGATTGTGGCTTTCGGCGATAGTTTAACGGCGGGTTACGGCGCGGGCGGCGTGCAAAATTCGTATCCGGCGGTATTGGAACGATTAAGCGGCAAGCGGGTGGTGAATTTAGGGTTAAACGGTGATACCGCCGATAATGCGCCGACAAGATTGCCGGATGTATTAGCCGAAAACCCCGATATGGTGCTGATTGAATTTGGTGCGAACGACCGTATCCGCGGTGGAAGTGTGGAACGCGCCGCGCAAGCCGTTGCGCAAATGGTGGACGAAGTACAAGCCGCCGGAGCAATTGCCGTGGTGGTAGATACGGGCGGCCCGCAGATGGGGGAATATACGCGTTTGTATAAAAAACTGGCCAAAGAAAAACAAGCGGTTTTTGTACCGGGGATCATACGGGGTATTTTTAATAAACGCAATTTGAAATCGGATATGATTCATCCCAATGCGGCGGGGTATCAAATTGTCGCCGAGCGCGTGTATAAGGAAATCAAACCGTATTTGTAAAATTTTAATAAGAGATCATAAAACGCACAAAACAAAAGTTTTGTGCGTTTTTATT
Source organism: Candidatus Avelusimicrobium luingense (assembly GCF_902757105.1). NCBI lineage: Bacteria > Pseudomonadati > Elusimicrobiota > Elusimicrobia > Elusimicrobiales > Elusimicrobiaceae > Candidatus Avelusimicrobium > Candidatus Avelusimicrobium luingense. The sequence continues at coordinate 128,832 of NZ_CACVTK010000001.1, read as the reverse complement.
TTAAGTGAACTAAATTTTTAATTATTTCACCGGCTCTACTTCGCGCTCATACCCTTGCGCGGCAACGACACGCGCTTTGAAAATACTACCCGCTTTGACCGGACGCGTAAATGTTACTTTCCCGTCAATATCCGGTGCGTCTTTGTAAGTGCGGCCGAAATCTTTTCCGTCGGCAATCGCTTCCAGTGTGGTACCGATTAAACGCTTGTTTATTCGGTCAATTACGCGGCTTTGTACTTCTTCTAATTCGCGGGAGCGTTCGTGTTTAACGGCGGCGGAAATTTGTTTCATCTCATACGCCGCAGTTCCTTTTTCGCGGAAATATTCAAATACGCCCATATTGTCAAATTCATATTCGGCTACAAACTTTTTAAGTTCGTTAAAATCTTTTTGTGTTTCGCCGGGGAAGCCGACAATAAAATTCGTGCGTAGCGAAATATCCGGCACTTCTTTTTTGAGCATATCAAGTGTGCGGCGGATTTGTGCCCCGTCACAATGGCGGTTCATCCGCTTTAATACCGGATCGGCGATGTGTTGCAAGGGGATATCTACATAATGGAAAATTTTATCCGTACTTGCCATCAGCCGCGCAATTTCGCGCGTCATACGGTGCGGATAGGCGTACATAATGCGTAAGCGTTTGAGTCCGCGGATTTTGAGCAGTTTTTCCAAGAGCGGCAAAAATTGTACTTTACCGTATAAGTCCATTCCGTACGACGTAGTATCTTGCGCAATAAGTGAAATTTCTTGTACGCCGTTTTGGCTCATTAGCCGCGCTTCCCGTACGATATCTTCCATAGGTTTAGAGCGGTACGGCCCGCGGATAAACGGAATCGTGCAGTAAGCACAGCGGTTATTGCACCCGTCGGCGATTTTTAAGTACGCCGTATGCGGGGCGGTTAAACTCATTTTATAATGAGGCAAATACAAAGACGACGGCAACGGCTCTAACAACGTCCCGCGCGTTTTAAGTGCCTTTTCAATTTGTTCTTGTGCGCCGATAGAAAATAACGTGTCAATTTCCGGAAATTCTTTGGCTACTTGCTCTTTGAAACGTTCCACCAAACATCCTGTGACCGCTACTTTTTTAACAAGGCCTTTTCGTTTGAGTTCCAGTGCGTGGCGTATTTCGTCTTTGGCTTCTTGGACGGCTGAGGCAATAAAGCCGCACGTGTTGATGATAATTTCGTCGGACTCATCCGGCGAGAAAACCATTTGGTGTCCGTTTGCAATTAACCGGGCGGAAAATTCTTCGCTATTGGTTAAATTTTTAGGACAGCCCAAACTAATCAAGTAAAATTTCATATTAAACCGCCAAATCTTCGGTAGGTTTTGCCGGGGCGGTTTCATCTTCATCTTCGTCGTGGCTTAATAAGGCTACGCCAAAGGTCAGCACACCGATACGTCCGATAATCATCGTGCCGATAATAATAAGTTTGCCCATGACAGATAATGCCGGCGTAATACCGGTAGAAAGACCGCTTGTGCTCAGCGCTGCCGCCGATTCAAACACTAAATTTAAAAAGGGTAAATCTTCCGTCCATGTCAGTAAGAATATACTGGTGAGTAAAAACATCGTATATAAAAGGAAAGTGGATGTGGCCGCATATAAACGCATGAGCGGCAAACGTCGGCCTAATACTTGGACGCGGTTACGCAGTTGTAAGCGTGTGTACATAATGGCTACCACGCTAAAAAAGGCCGTTAATTTCATACCGCCCGCCGTGCCGGACGGAGCCCCGCCGATACTCATTAGCATAATCATAGCCAGTAACGAGCACGATGACAAAAGCCCTACATTAACGGTATGGAACCCCGCTGTTGTTATAGTGGAAATGGACAGGAAACACGCTTCCCAAATCGTCAACCCCGGCGATGTAACAAATAAAATCATAGTGCCAAAGGCTACAAGTAAAAACGTGGCAATGACAATCATTTTAGTTGTCAGCGAAATAGATAACGTCTTGCGGCGGATAAAATTAAATACATCTGTAACGACGATAAACCCCATGGATCCCGCTAACGTCAAGCATGAAATAACTATATTGATAGTTTTACTGTCTACAAAGTTTTCCAGACCATTAGGCCACAAGGCGTATCCCGCCGTACAAAACGCCGAAATACTATGAAAAACGCTGTACCATAATGCATTTAGAACGGTATAATCATGATGCCGGAAATAATTGAATAAAAATACTGCGCCAATACTTTCGGCAATAATGGTAAATATAAATGCAGAGTGTAAAAAGGAAGTGAGTTCCAAGTTTTTGGGCAAGGAAATTTCTGCTGATAATTTTTCTTGTTGACGGTGGCGCAATTTGTGCCGTTGCGAAAAGGAAAGATACACAAATGATGAAAACGTCATGTAGCCGATTCCGCCGATTTGAATTAAAATTAATACGACGAGTTTCCCCAGAAAAGAAAATGAATCGGCAAAATTGACCGTTTGAAGTCCGGCGGTAGAAACGGCTGCGGCGGCTGTAAATAATTTATCTAATAGAGAGACTTTCGTGGTTGTCATAAAAGGTAAAGCCAACAGGATTGTCCCCAGTAATGTATAAGAAAGCACCGTCTGCGCGATATTTTGGTGCGGCGTCAGATGCAAAAGAAAAACAGAATATTTATGCAGGGTAAGTTTTATAAATTCCTGCGTTTTTGTCCAAAATTCTTTACGATTCATACTCTCTATATTATATAAAAATGTGTTTTATGTATATAGTGGAAAAAAATAGTGCAATAAACTTTTGGCGCGGTGGGTTTTAATAGCGTAGGGGAAAAAAATAGGAGGTACTTGTATGAAAAAAATACTGTTATTATTACCCGCCGGATTTTTGTTGGGCGGTTGTATGGCGACGGTTTCTCCCGCCGGAGAAGTGGAGACTGCCTATCTGGCACCGGCGGTGGAAGTCGTCCCGGCTGTTACAACGGTGGTAGATGTGACGCCGGTTTATACGGGAATTATTGTGCCGCGGCCGCCTCGTTATGCCCATGCTGTTCACCCGCGGTCTCATCATTTCCGTCCGGCTCCCGCGCCGCGTCCGTTAGTTAGACCTGTCCCGCCAGCCAGACCACACCATGCTACCGGTCATCAGGCGCGGCCGCTAGCCAAACCAAACGCTCCGGTTAAACCGAATATGGTGTCCGGGCAGCCGCAAATAGTCCGTCCGGCAAGACAGCAGCACGATAATCACGTGTCCCATAGTGATGGCCCGGGGCATAGACAAACAGTTAGCCCTGCTCGTGCCGCCAAATAATAATAAGTAAGCCTATTTCTGCCCTGTATTATGTGAAGTAACATAATACAGGGCAGATTTTATGAACGGTATTTGGGAAAAATTTTACTTGACATGGGTTTTTTGCTATATTTATTTATTGAAATGCGTTGACAAAAAAGGAGCAAAAATGAAAAAACAAATGTCAAATTGTTTGGGCGGATTTACACTGATTGAATTATTAGTGGTTGTTTTAATTATCGGCATTTTGGCTAGCGTGGCTTTACCGCAATATGAAAAGGCGGTTATGAAAAGCCGTTTCTCTACGCTGATGGCTACGACGGATGCTATTGCGGAAGCGGAAGAAGTCTATTATATGGCCAACGGAGAATATACCGAAGATTTTGAAGCCTTGCCGGTGGAACCGACGGGATGTACATTGTCGGCTGATAAAACAACCTGTACGTATCCATGGGGAAAGTGCACGTTAGATATAGACATAGACGGGTCGGCTGTTTGTGCTAACACGCAAACACTGAATAACGGATATGCGCGGTTTTTCCAACATAGCCATTATTCTTCTTTTGGTCCGCGGTCTTGTTATTCGTTTTCTTCGGATATGCAAAGTAAATATACCAAACTGTGCGCCCAAATGGGCGGCACGAAAGTGTCCGATTATTCGGGAACAAGTTGTTTGCCGTCTCACGGACATTGTCACGTCTATCGGTTGTAAGCGGTATAAAAATAGTAAAGATTTGAAAACAAAAAACCATCCGCAAAATGCGGATGGTTTTTTAATGGCTCCCCGAGTAGGACTCGAACCTACAACCTACCGGTTAACAGCCGGTCGCTCCACCATTGAGCTATCGGGGAATAAATTGTTTTTCTGACTACATAATTATTATAGTAAATCATTTTTGTTTTGTAAATCTCTTTTTTAATAATTTTTATTTTTTTAGATTAACAAATAAAATTATATAATGGTATCAGTTAAGGGGGGAAACTATATGGCAGCTTATAAAGATTACTACAAAATTTTAGGTGTTAATAAAAACGCTTCTGATGCCGAAATCAAAAAGGCATTTAAGTCTATGGCACGCAAATATCATCCGGATATGCACCCGGAAAACGAAAAAGCCACCTGGACGGAAAAATTCAAAGATCTCAACGAGGCCTATACTGTTTTGTCCGATAAACAAAAACGTACTATTTACGATCAAGTCGGCGAAGAAGGATACCAAAATTACGCTCGCGGGGGCGGCACGTCCCGTCCGCGCGGTGGGGCTAACCCGTATCAGAATTATCAACAATATACGTATAACGGCGGACAAGGGTTTGGCGGGTTTCAAAACGGATCGTCGCATTTTTCCGGTGGATTTTCCGGCGGAGATTTTAGTGATTTCTTTCAAAGTATTTTTGGTGGTATGGGCGGCTTTGGCGGGTTTGGAAATAATTTCGGACGCAGCACCGCTTCGGGCCAATCGGCCGGCGATGTAGAAGCCGAACTGGCGCTTAATTTGGAAGATGCTCACCGCGGCGGCAATATGCAGATGACACTTCCCAGCGGACGTACGGTTACCGTTAAGTTGCCTGCCGGAGTCAGCGAAGGGAAAAAAATTAAACTGAAAGGGATGGGCAATCCAACCCGAAACGGACAAGGCGATTTGTATTTAATTGTTAAAATTCGGCCGCATGCGATGTACCGTTTGGAAGGGGAAGATTTGTATATTCCCGTTACTGTTATGCCGTGGACGGCAGCACTGGGCGGCACCATTTTTGTACCGACGTTGGACGGCCCTATCAAAGTGAAAGTTCCGGCCGGAACGCATAGCGGTAAAAAACTGAAATTAAGCGGCAAAGGGTTAAGCGCAAAAGGCAGTTTGTATGTTACGCTGACGATAGATATTCCGCGCACTATGACGCGCGAGCAAAAAGATTTGTTTACACGGTTAGCGCAAACCGAATAGAAATATTCTACGGGATAGTATATTCTATTTCGTAGGAACCGTTTCGCCCGCGAAATTTAAAGATAACTATATCGTTGCTGTGAAATTCCGCACCTATAAAGGCACGCTCTGTTTCTTCATGCGAGAACCGATAGGGAAAATGATGCAAATCGCGTGTAAATAAGGCCTTGCCGTCCCGCATTAACGTCATGTCTTCCAAGCGAACCGTATAGGGAATTTGAGTAATGGTTTTTCCTAAAAAATTAACATTTCGTAACGTCGTATTATCATAGACAATAACCGGTAACACGTCATTTAGGTCAATGGCGTAACTGACCGGAAGTTGTTGGGCGGCGACAGGATCAACCAACCCGGCAAAAATACCTACGACGCCGATTTTCCCGTTTATTTCTTGTACTATGGGTGAGCCGCAATATCCGCTCAACCCTAACGGCTCGGTTGGGGATGCTCCGGGAAGCGCATGTGTCATGTGTAACGTAAGACCGTCTTTGGCAAGTAAATGCCGTTGTATAGGAATAAAATCGTCATGTTGACTTTCCGGTGCTACAAAGCCAAAGGAATATAACGGGGCGTTCGTATGCAATGGGATAACATCTAATGCAATTACTTGATCTTGCCATTGTTCCGGAATGCGAATCAGTGAAATATCGGCTTCGTGATAACCGGAATTGCCCGCTTTTTCTACCATTCCTACAAAACTTACTTCTGTATTATCTTTCAACCGCAATTTGACAATACGTTCATTTCCTTCTTTTCCGCCGACGTGAAAGGATAACGCCACCCAGTTGGTATCGGCGTAATGGAGAATGAATCCGTTGGCAAGAAGTTTCTGATGGTTTGGTAAATAAATTCGTGTCAAGGAGGGGGAAATTATGTGACTGATATTTCCGGGAACTTGTGTTAAACTGGCTAACTTAATTTGTTTGCTTAAGGGGATGCGCCATAAATCACTACTGTTCGGATTGGCGTTCTCCGGGTTAAAACGCAGTTGTATTTCCTGCGGTGTCGGAATAGATAACGAAACAGGAACGTACTCTATTCCTCCCGGTAGATTGTACCAATCTCCCAACAGATTTTTCTGAAGAAGGGGTAATTGATAAGAAGTAACTGCCTTATATATTTGTTCCCCGGCTTTTACGGTTTCAGAGGGAACCTGGGCGGCAACATGGAAAACCCCCAACAATAAGATAGTCGCAATCATGTAAATTCGTTTCATAATTATATTGTCTGATTTTTATAAGATATACCACAAGGGCCAAAAGGCCCATATAGGACTAGGACTTTAAACCCTGATGTGGTGATATCCCAAGCGCATTTCAAAAAAACAAATTCTATCGGGTTTTAGTATAATAACGTTATCAAAATCAAGAGTATATTCGCCTTAAGGAGAAAATAATGCGCAAATTATTATTTGCGGTAATCGCCGCGTGTGTAGGTTTAACCGGATGCGCTACGGCGCAAGCCCGCCAAGAAATGACGTTGCCGGGAGCCAACGGTAAATTGGCCGCTGTATTAGAAGCCCCCAACCATCAACAAAAAACATATCCGCTGGTCATTATTTTGCATGGTTTTAATGCTAGTAAAGAAATGTATTTACTGACTGAACTGGCCGAGCAACTTCGCGCGCGCGGTATCGGTACGCTTATGTTTGATTTTAACGGACATGGGAAAAGCGACGGCTCTTTTTTGGATATGACCGTTTTGAACGAATTGGAAGATGCACGCAAAGTGTATGCGTATGCGAGTGAATTGCCACAAGTGTCGTCTGTATCTATGGTGGGACACTCTATGGGTGGCGTGGTAACGAGTATGTTAGCCGCCGAACTTGGCGAACAGAAAATCAAAGCGATTGCGCTGATGGCTCCGGCGGGGGAATTGCCGGACGATACATCTAAAGGCGATTTGTTTGGGGTGAGGTACGACCCTAAAAATGTGCCGGAATATATTACATTAGGAAACGGCTTAAAAGTGGGGCGTTCCTTTTTGGAAACGACGCAAGATTTGCCGATTTACGAAACTGCCGCTCGCTATACAGGCCCGGTGCTTATCGTGCATAGTGAAGATGACCAATTAGTCCCTTATAAATACGGGGTACGTTTTTTGGATTTTTATAAAAATGCACAGTTGGAAACCTTACACGGTATAGACCACAACGCTACCAAGCACGAAGCCGAAGTAGATAAAATTGTGGCCGACTTTTTTGCCGAGCAATTAACCGCCACAAAGAACAAGTCATACAACTAATTATATGGGTTATTGTAACAGTTGGTGGAAAACACAAGCCGATGAAATTTACCACAATACCGAGTGGGGGCGTCCACTCCACGACGACAAAAAACAGTTTGAGTTTTTAATGCTGGAAGTAATGCAATGTGGATTGTCGTGGCAGTTAATGCTTAAAAAACGTGCCGTTTTCCACTGCTGTTTTGAGGGCTTTGATTTTAATAAAGTGGCTCAATATACTTCCAAAGATATCCGGCGTATTTTACGCGTGCCGGATATGATTAAATCCGAGCGGAAAATCAAAGCCGTTATCCAAAACGCCCGGGCCTTTTTGCAAGTGCGAAAAGAGTTTGGCTCGTTTAGCAAATTCCTTTGGAGTTATACGAACGGAAAAACGATTCTCTATACAGGCCACGCGCGTGGCAAAGTTCCCGCGGCAAACGGGTTATCCGCCCGTATCAGTACAGACTTAAAAAAACGCGGTTTTACGTTTTTGGGGCCGACGACAGTTTATTCCCACTTGCAAGCATGCGGTATCATTAACGACCACAGCCAAGATTGTCCGCTTTTTAAGCAAATCAATACGCGCTATCCTACCATTCAAAAACCGCGCGATCATGAAATGTTTTAGGATATTCTTCCCTTAAATTCAAAGCCTACCGCTTCTACGGCAGATTTAATTTCTTCGTCGGTTGGATTTCCGGTAACATGGGCCGTTTCACTGCTTAAATCTACTGTCACTTCTTGGACAGAGGCAAGATGTTGAATGGCTTTAGTAGCCGTGTTCTTGCAGTGATTGCATCTCATCCCGCCGATTTTAAAAGAACAAGTCTCTCCTTGCGGCGTATGAGAAATAGTTTCTTGCTCATGTTCATGATTATGTTTGTGAAACCAAGTAGCGTTCACAAAAAGAAGGAGCAATATACACGAACAAATCACCTTAAAATAATAGAAATGTCCGCTATGATGTGCCATGGTGTTAAAATTGGAAACATCAAACCAACTGGCCGGTAAAAAATTGTCAATAATTAACCCCGAGCCGATGGCACCGATAATAAGTGTAATTAAATATAATACAAATGTTTTTCTCCCTAATACTTTACCTATAACTAACATAGAAGCCATGTTGGCTGCCGGGCCGGCCATCAATAAAACAAGGGCGGTGCCCGGGCTCATTCCTTTCATCATTAACGCTATGGCTATGGGGATAGATCCTGTTGCGCAAACGTACATCGGAATTGCCACCAGCAAGACTAATAACATGGTAAGGAACGTATTATTCCCAAATATCATAAAAAAGTCATCGGGAACAAAATAAGTGATTAAACCTGCCATGATTAACCCGAATAAAAGCATTTTGCCAATATCTTCCATCATTTCAACAAACCCATACTGAAATACTTGTTTTAATTTCTGGGCAAAAGAAAGTTTGACTTCTTGGGAGATAGCGGAGTTTTTAGGTAAGGCGGGGGGAGTGTCCTTCGCGGTAAAAATGCTGGTTGTGAGCCCCGCAAATACAGCGGTAACCAGGGCTACTATCGGGCGAATAATAGCAAAGGGTAACCCTAGTAAAGAATAGGTGGCGATGATAGAATCTATGCCGGTTTGCGGCGTGGCTATTAAAAAAGATACGACGGCGCCTTTGGAAGCCCCTTCTCTGTATATTGCCATAGCGGTAGGAATGACTCCGCAAGAGCATAAAGGGAGCGGAATGCCAAATAAGGTAGCATATAAAACGGACAGCCAATTATTTTTAGACAGATATTTTGAAAATAAATGTTGCGGGACGAGTACGTGTAATATGCCGGCAAACAAAAAACCAAGTAACAGATAAACTGACATGGCATTGAAGATGGAAAAGATAACGTAGGCGATTTCTTTGATAAATTCCATAAGCACTATTTCTCTTATAACGATTAGTTAATATACGTTATAAAATAAAAACCACCTTGCGGTGGCTTTTATTTTATAAATGGTCGGGGCGACTGGATTTGAACCAGCGACCTCACGGTCCCGAACCGTGCGCGCTACCATCTGCGCTACGCCCCGTAAATATTCGCCGAAAACCGGCGCAAATCAATTAGTCAAATGGTCGGGAAGGCGGGAATCGAACCCGCGATCTCTCGCACCCCAAGCGAGCGCTCTACCTCTGAGCCACTCCCCGAAACGGGTAACCGTTTTCGCGGCTACCTATATATTGTATCATTCTTTAAGCAAATCTTCCAGCGTTTCTTTAATTTCCGTCAGAAGTTTGGTGTCTGTTCGGGGGCGTTTTGCGTCATTTGCGCCCGGTAAATGATAGTGGCTGAGTTGTTTTTTTGCGCCTTCCAACGTCAGTTTATGTTTATAAATTAAATCTTTGATTTTCAAAATCGTATAAACATCTTCTTTAGTATAACGCCGATGGCCGCTTTCCAGCCGGATGGGGCGGATGAGTCCAAATTCACTTTCCCAATAGCGCACAGAGTACTCCGGCACGCCGGTAATACGCTTAACGTCGCCGATAGAAAAATAATCTTGTTGTTCTAATTCTTCCAGTCCCATAATAGGTATTATAGTATTTTTGGGCAAAGTAGTACGCTTGTCTTTTGGAAGACCGTTGACATTATTTTTCTTTTTTTTGTTAAATTATTCAGTCGGGTGAAATTACACGCAGGAGTATTGTTATGCAAAAACAAGCATGGGACCGTTTGGGTGGCTTCACGTTAATTGAATTATTAGTGGTTGTGCTGATTATCGGCATTTTGGCGGCGGTGGCGTTGCCAAAGTATCAATTTACTGTAGATAAAGCACGTGCTATGACGCATTACCAAAATATACAGGATATTATTAAAACGGAACAAATATATAAGATGGCAAACGGTGATTATACCGGCGATTTCGAATTGTTAGATGTGGATTGGACAAAAACATGTACACTCGCCGGGGCGGTCCATAGTGAATTGGTAAATTGTGCCGGCGGATTTGGGTTTCAAATGGCAAACCCCGCTGCTGTACCAACAGAAATTTGGTTACGTTGGTGTAAGGAAGAGACCGCCGTATGCTCAAGCAGTTATACGAACTATCATCTTTTAGTCAAGTTCTCCATGACGGATGGTTCTGTTATTTCTTGTGCCAGTCAAACCCCGCGCGGACAAAAATTGTGTAATTATTTTACGCAACAATTGGGTAACACGGCTTCATAAAAACATAAAGCAAAACCCCCGTCATTTTTGACGGGGGTTTTTGTTTTGTCTTATTTCCCTTTTTTATGTTTAATTGGTTTTCCGTAATAGGCTTTTAAGAATAATTCTTTAATTTCACTTATCAGCGGATAACGCGGGTTCGCCCCGGTGCACTGGTCGTCAAACGCCATCTCGGACAGTTTATCTACATTAGCCAAGAAGTCTTTTTCCGAAATGCCATATTCTTTGAGCGAGCGTGGAATATCCAACTTATGTTTCAGGTCTTCCACCATATCAATTAACTTTTGAATTTTGGCATCCGTATTAGTACCGAGTTTATGTTCCGGCACTAAATAATCTATGATTTTGGCATAGCGTCCTTTTACAAACGGATAACGGTATTGCGGATAAAGACCTTGTTTGGTAGGTTTATCCGTGGCGTTAAATTCAATCACATACGATAACAGCATAGCATTAGCCAGCCCGTGCGGTACGTGATACATTGCCCCTAATTTGTGCGCCATGGAGTGACACAAACCTAAAAACGCATTAGCAAATGCCATGCCGGCTACGGTGCCCGCGTAGTGCATTTTTTCGCGTGCGTTAATGTCTTTGGCGCCTAAGTTGTAAGAACGTTCCAAATACTTAAACACAAGACGCATGGCTTCCAACGCTTGTCCTTCGGTAAAGTTGGTAGAGAAAATAGATGTGTACGCTTCAATGGCGTGGGTGAGCACATCTAATCCCGAATAAGCCGTCAAACTTTTGGGCATGCCCAGTACAAATTCCGGATCAATAATAGCCATATCGGGTGTTAAGGCATAATCGGTAATGGCATATTTGGTGCCTGATTTTTCGTCGGTAATCACGGTGAAAGGTGTTACTTCCGAGCCGGTGCCGGACGTGGTGGGAATAGCCACCATGACGGCTTTCTTGCCAAGCGGCGGAGCGGCGTAAATACGCTTTCTGATATCCATAAAGCGCATGGCGATATCTTCAAAACTTGTATCCGGGTTTTCGTACATCAGCCATACCATTTTGGCTTCGTCCATCGCCGAACCGCCGCCCAATGCAATAATCAAATCGGGCTGCCAACTTTTGGCAATTTCAAGTGCTTTGGTTACGTTGGAAATATCCGGGTCGGGTAATACATCGGAAAACACACGGAACTTAATATTTAAGTTTTCAAGTACATCCGCTACCGTTCGTACATGTCCCAGTTGCTCCATCGTTTTATCGGTGATGATATACGCACGTTTTTTGTCGTTCAGTTCGGCCAGCGCTTGAGATAACGCTCCGCGCTTAAAATAAATTTTAGACGGTACCTTATACCAGTACATGTTTTCGCGACGTTCGGCTACAGATTTGACGTTCATAAGATGTTTGACTCCAATGTTTTCACTGACGGAGTTGCCGCCCCACGAGCCGCAACCCAACGTCAAAGAAGGGGCGAGTTTGAAGTTATATACATCTCCAATCGCACCTTGGGAAGAAGGAATATTGATAAGCGTTCGGGCTGTGGGCATATCCGAAAATATTTCAATATGTTCTTCATTCGTTTCGGCGGTGTAAAGTACCGACGTGTGACCGGCGCCGCCGTATAAAATTAAATCACGTGCTAATTTTACCGCATGTGCAAAATCGTTGGCCCGATAAAATGCAAGCACCGGAGATAATTTTTCGCGCGCAAACACTTCTTTATCGTTCACTTCTTTTGTTTCGGCAATTAAAATTTTAGTGTGCGGCGGAACATTGATGCCTGCCATTTGTGCAATTTGCACGGCACTTTGACCGACAATAGCGGAGTTTAATTGATTATCTATCACAAGCGTGCGGGCCAATTTCTCCCGGTCTTTGCCCGTTACAAAGTGGCATCCGCGCAACGTAAATTCATTTTTCACTTGTTGATATACACTGCTTTCTACGACGACGGCTTGTTCGCTGGCGCAAATCATGCCGTTATCAAAGGTTTTACTCATGATAATTGAACTGACGGCCATTTTAATATCAGCCGTTGCGTCAATAACCGCCGGTGTGTTTCCCGCGCCTACACCGATAGCCGGCTTGCCTGACGAATAGGCCGCACGTACCATGCCCGGCCCGCCGGTAGCAAGAATTAAGTTAATGTCCGGATGGTGCATCAGGGCGTTGGAAAGCGTGGTGGAAGGTTTCTCTATCCAACCGATAATATCTTTCGGCGCCCCCGCTTCAACGGCGGCTTCCAATACTAGCCGCGCGGCTTCAATCGTACACTTGGCCGCCCGCGGATGGGGGGAGAATATAATACCGTTGCGCGTTTTTAAGGCAAGAAGACTTTTAAATACGGCGGTTGAAGTGGGGTTAGTCGTCGGAATAACCCCGGCAATCACGCCGATAGGTTCGGCTACTTGACGATATCCAAAAGCGTCATCATCTGACAAGATACCGCATGTTTTGGTGTCTTTATATTGGTTATAAATATACTCGGAAGCAAATTGATTTTTAATTACTTTATCTTCCATAACGCCCATGCCGGTTTCTTCTACGGCCAGTTTGGCCAGCGGAATGCGGTGTTGCGCGGCGGCGATGGCGGCGGCACGAAAAATTTTATCCACTTGCTCTTGTGTGAACGTAGCATATTTGCGTTGGGCTTTTTTCACTTTCTCAACAGTTTGATTAAGCGTAGTCAACGCTTCATCGGAAACGGCAGGTAAAATAGTTTTTTTCTTTTGCGCCATAATAAACTCCTGTATACGGACTATGTATCTATTTTAACTTTTGATTTTCCGTACTGTCAAAGCCCGGCGTACGCCCGGTGTCCAAAGGGCCTAGGCCTTTTAGACGATAAAATTTGGGTCTTTTGGCTCTTTTCTAATCTTATTTTTTACGATACAATAAAATAGATAAAAAGGGTGTAAATAGATCAAGTCATGAAGGAATAGAAAATATATGCGATTAAAATTTTTTATTTTATTAAGTTTTCTTTTCTTATTAGGTACATCTTTGCCGGGTATGGCACAAGGTGAGATAACCGTCGTAAAACAAGCCATACAGGTTCCTGAAAAAATCGGAAGTTCTGTGGAAAAAGTGGTTAATCAGGTGATTGCGCCGGGAACGCAACTGGAATTAGTTTTTCCGGAAGCGACTTCTCCTGTTCAACTACCGGAGCGTATTATCCCGTCGGTATCGGCTGATGCAATGCCCGTATCCGGTCAAACGGAATTGGAAAACCGCTTGCGGATTTTAGAGCAAACAGAGCGGTTTATTCCAAAATACCCGGGGGTGTTTCAGGCGCGTGATTTGTCTTCCAATGCCGGGGAATTCACTTTTTCGGGGACGGTTTTTCGCGATGGAGATGAAGTTTATGGGGTTATTGCCGCACATACATTGGGCGGGTTAGATCGTAATCCCGATCAGTTGGGGCGTGTGTTTATAGCGGATATTAGTTATAAAGGCGAATCTCGCTCTATCGTGGCGGAGGCGGTATTTATTTCTCCTGCTTTTGATTTGGCGTTAATTAAATTCAAACCGAAAGATACTGATTTGTTAGATGCTTTGGAATTGGATACACAATTGCCGCAAGAAGGGGAACATGTATCGTCGCAAGGGTTTATTCATGACAGAGAAAGTGTGGTATTAACTCGCAAAGTCATAGAAGTTTCGCCTTATTCCTTTCGCACGACTATGCCGTGGGAACGTGATTCCCGTAAGGGGTTGTGTGGAAGTCGGGTAACTAAACTGCGCGCGCAAAACGGTCGTGCCAAAGAGGTGATTGTTGGGGTACATGTGGGCAGTTCCCGCAAAGGGGATGACGAATCTGCCGATATCGGTTATGTGGCCCCTGCCTGGCAACTGAAACAAATGGTGGACGCTTACCGCAACGGGGAAGCACCGTTTGCAGTGACGAGTGACGGAACCTTTTTGTTTGAGATGCAAGTGGATGAATATATTCGTAAAATTGTGTTGTTTGATGAATATGGCCAAGAATTGGACGTGCTTAATCCGGCATTGGGGTTGCCTTCCCAACGGTTTTTCCGCAATTTATTACAAAGACCTTTGTTACATCATATTGAATTTATCTTGGGGCGTCAGTATTTTGCAGATCCACACTCGTCATTTATTGTGAACGCGCCTGCCGTGCGTAAAGTCTCTTATGAAATTCCGGAAAATTAATGTCCTGAAAAACAAATAAAAATTTATGAAATTAAGCCGTTGTTTTAACATAGTAGCAGGAGAAATAGGATTGCTCGTAATCGGAGCAACGGTTACTTTTGCGCAAAATCCCCTGGAAAAAGTGGGGGAGGGCGTCCTTCGCAGTGCACAAATAGGGGGGGAAGCCACCTTAAAAGCAGTTCAAAGTATGCAGCGCAATGTGGGGCCTGTAACTTCTGCTTTGACGGAGGGAAGTTCTGTGGTTGCTCCGGGAATCGTTCTTCCGGATGCAACAGCGGCTTTGCCTGCGTCATACCGTGTTGATTTGCAACGTTCTTTGATTCTGGCAGATAGAGAAGCGCGCTTGAATGCCGGAGAAGTGTTTCGCGGAAGAAAAGGGGTGATCTTGCATAGTACCTTTTTGGCTTTATCGGATGATTTATTTGGTTATTCGGGAACGGTATTTAAAACTACTTATCAAGGTAAAGAAGAAGTGTATGGGGTAATTGCCGCTCATGTGATTAACCGTAATAAATTAGAAATTCGTTTTGTGCATAAAACATTTAATGCTCGTGTATATGCCGAAGGAAAAATGATCACGATTCCGGCTGAAATTGTACAAGTCGGCGCTCCGGGAATGTTGGATGTAGCCCTTGTTAAATTCCGGGCGGAAGATGAAGATTTGTTTAAGCCGTTACCGCTAAGCATGCAAGAAGTTTCTGACGGAGATAAAGTCCGCCGACAAGGGTTTGTGCGCGGAAAAGTGGTTTATATGCCGGGGCGTCCGTTGTGTGAGAATAGTGAGATGATGTTTGCTTCTAAAGTAACGGGGAGCCAACATGGTCGCCCTGGGTTTTGCGGTGGGGCCGTGATCAATGAGCAAAACGAATTGGTGGGTATTCATGTGGGAAGTCAGGCCAGTTTTGTAACGGATGATATCGGTTTAGCCATACATGCTAAATTTTTACAGGTGTTAGTAGAGGCGTATCATAACGGCGGAGAGGCCTTTTATCCGTTTAAATTGGGCGGACAAACAATTTTGTCCATGCGTCCCGATGAATATATTTCGGATATAGTATTAAGAGATGCCGAAAAAAAGAGAATTACGACGTATCGTTCTGTTGATAAAACAACCTATCAAGACATAGAAAAAGAGTTAACAACTTCTTCGGTGCGTTATATTGAATTTACTGTGCGCCGGGTAAATTGGAAAGCAGTTCATCATGAAGAAATATTAGAAGATCATAAACATACACTAATTCATAAAAATTTAGTGACTTATGTGTATGACTTACAAGAACAAAAAATAATCAGCCAATCTAAATATACCAAAGTTAAAGAAGGTTTATTGAATTGGCTGCAATCTGCTAAATAATCAAAATAGTCCCATTTATTTCTGGGTTTTCTGGACCTTGGTATATAGGTCCTTTGGCCTTTGAAATTCCGTCGATTTTTATCTATACTTACGGTATGAGCACTTGGAAAAAAATAATCTTACTGATAGGTAGCGTATTTTGGACATGCGGCGTATTGTATGCCCAACTTCCTGCCGTCATTGAAACGGGAGTGAAAGAGGGGGCTCGCCTGGGAACGGAAATCGGCACAACCGGTTCCAAAATTGTTACCCAAGTAGAGCAAAGTGCTCGAAATATAGATAATGCGGCGAATACAGTATCGGCATTACAAACTTATCCATCTTCTTCTTCATTTAAAATTACGAAAAAACCTGATTTGTCCAAAGAGGAAATACAACAAATTCAGGATCAGATTTTTCAGGTAGTAGCACGGCAGAGTGTTGTGGAAAAATCTTATCCGCAGATAAACAAAATTTTTCAGATTTTAAGTCTGCATCCGGACCAATATTCCGGAGTGTTTTTTAAGGTGGACGGCAAAATATTCGGAGCAACGGCCGCGCATATTTTTAAGAATAAGCAGCAATCCTTAAACAAACCGCTTTTAATGTCTGTATATAACCAAGGGAAATGGCAGGCTATGGTAGGCGAGGTGGTAGCCATCAACCCTATGTTGGATCTTGCGCTTATCGGATTTGAATCGGAAACGGCTTCGTTAATAAAGGATGCTTTTGAGTTGGAAACTCATGTGCCGCGACTTGGGGATAAATTATCTTCTCACGGATTCCTTCCGATGAATAGACCGGTAGATGTGCCGGCCCGAACAGTGCTGGAACACACGCCTTTTTCATTTCGCACCTCATGGCCGTGGCCCCGGGTATATCGCCCCGGTTTATGCGGTAGCGGCGTAGTCAATGAAGAAAAGAAATTAGTGGGAATGCATATCGGATCAAACAGAGCCGAAGATGCTGATGATGACGTAGGATACGTAGTGCCTGCCTGGTATTTGCAGATGATGGCTCGTGCTTACCTAAACGGCGGGAACGAAACTTTTCCACTGATATGGAACGAAACGAAAATAGGCGATTTGCAAGCCAATGAATATGTATCTGCCATAACGTTGAAAGATGAAAACGGGAAAACGCTGTGGAAAACAGAACTTCAGCCCTATTTCCCTTATACGCAACTGCGCGAAAAAGTGAAAGAACTTTCGCCGAGTATGCTTGATTTTACGATTCAAAAAATGCAATTGTCTTCTTCCGTTCCCGTCGGGTGGTATGCCAGCCCGACGCGCAAAATACGTTATTCGTTTACGTGGAATTCGGTTGCCCAAATACCGCTCTCGGCTACCGGAAAAGAGTTTCACTTCTTGCCGCCGGTACCGCAACAAATTACACCGGAATTTTTAGCGACTTTCCAAGCCCGCCCGTCGGGAGATATCAAAAGTAATTTCGTATCAGGTACTATCTTTCAAACCCAATACAAAGGACAGACGGAAATCTTTGGCGTTGTTGCGGCTCATACGGTGGCCGCGAAAGAATCTTCCGAAATGATAGGCCGTCAGTTCTTGGCAGATGTATTTGATAGCGAAACCCACCAATTTGTAACCATTCCGGCTGAAATTATCCAGGTCAGTTCGGCCGATTTGTTAGACGGGGTACTGGTGCGGTTATATCCGGAAGGAAAAGTAAAATTACATCCGCTTGAATTAAACACCCAATTTCCGGCCTATGAAAGCACGCTTAAATCTCATGCATTTGCCCAAGGGGAAAATGTGGCCATGAATGACCGGTTGGCATTACAACATACCCCGTTTAGAATTTATACAACACTTTCTTCTCATCATCCGAATTTAATGGGGTCTTGCGGCGGCGTAGTGGTAGATGCGGATAACAAAATTATCGGTTTCCAAACGGGGGCAGATTCTTCGCCGTTTGGCCAATCGCATGATACCGGTTATGTCACCCCTGCCTGGGTTATGGATTTATTGGTTCGGGCTTATCACAACGAGGGACAGGCTAAATTTCCGCTCGCATTTGACGGACACACTTTGTTGGAACTTAATGTGGACGAGTATATTACGGATATTCGTTTCTTAAATAAATCTCAAAATGAAATCTTTGCACATAATTTTGCCAATAAATTTTCATACCGTAAAATGCAAGAATGGTTGGACATTTTTAATCCTCAATTGGTAGAGATTACGGTGCGGCGCGTTGAATTGGCCGGCCCCGACCATTCCTATCTATATTCCGAACGGGCAGATGTAGCCAATGGGCGTGTTTATCGTTATAATTTCACCACAAAACAAACGGAATTTATGGGCACGGAAGAAGATTTATTACAAGAACGAATTTTTAATCGATAATATTTTTTATGTTTCCGCCGATAAGAAGTTTTTCGGGGGCAAAATCTTTATTCAGCAGTAAAATATCTGCTTGAAACCCGCGGGCAATTTGTCCGCGGTTTTTTAGTTGCAAAAGTGCCGCCGGATTAGCCGTAGCGCACCGTACCGCTTGGCCCATGGAATATCCCCACGTTACTAAATTTTTAATTCCTTTCGGTAAAGTTAATGCTGAGCCGGTAATGACTTTATCGCTTTTCCGCCGCCATACGCCGCCTTCAAATACAACGCGGTCGCCGTTAGCGATAAACGGGCCGTTAGGTTGAGCCGTGGGCGTGAGTGCATCGGTAATCAAAACGAGTTTGTCTTCGCTTTTGACGCGACGTAAAAATGAAATAATTTGCGGGTGCACATGGACTCCGTCCCCAATAAATTCACAAGAAACATCCGTCCGCATGAGTACTCCGCCGGCGGCTCCCGGTTCGCGATGATTAAACGGACGCATGGCATTAAACGCATGGGTAACGTGCTTAATGCCCATATCTATTCCGCGGCAAAATTCATCATACGTTGCGTCGGTATGTCCGGCTTGGGGGATGATATGATGTTGCAAACAAAACTGTACGATAGGGGCTATGTTTTCCAGTTCGGGGGCCAGTGTAATGGCAGTAATGTGGCCTTGCGCTGCCTCGTACAACGCTTGCATAATTTGGACATCAGGGGTTACGATATCTTGCGGTTTCATGGCCCCGGGTTTGGCCGGAGAAATAAAAGGCCCTTCTAAATGAAAGCCTAAAATTCGGGCGCCTTTTTCTTGTCCGATAGCCGGAACTAACGTACGTAAAAGTTGGGTTAATTTCGTGGGGTGTGTAGCATATAGCGTCGGACAAAAGGCGCAAACTCCCTGTTTGGCTAATGCGAGTGACATATTAAGTAACGCCTCGGGCGTGCCTTGTTCCGGCCCGAATCCGCCAAAACCGTGGATATGCGTATCTATGAGCCCGGGAATGGCCCAAGCCCCGTGGGCATCCACTTGCGTGTCAGCCGTAACGGTAGCGGCTTGTTCGGCGGGAAAAATATCGGCAATCTTATTGCCGTCCACCAAAAGAGCCCCGTTTTCCAACACGCGGTCTAACATTACAATACGGGCATTTTTAATTAACAACCGGGTCATAAATTCTCCTTATAAGGCGATTTTCCACACGTCGGCTTGTGGGTAGCGGACGCGTTGTTGTTGTAATTGTTCTAAGGCGTGTCCGGTCAAACAAGAAGCGGCTTCTTCATCTACCAGCAGCGTGGCATTAGCATGCGTTTTAAGTGCGGTAATAGGCCATTGGGGGGTAATCTCTCCCAATGATAACCGTGCGACGGCTTGTGCTTTTTGTCGTCCGCTGGCCAAGAATAATAATTCGTTCGCGTCTAATACGGTCCCAATACCTACCGATAAGGCTTGTGTAGGAACGCGGCTTTCGTCATTACCGAAAAAACGGGAATTGGCGCGGCGGGTGCTGGGTTCTAATGTGACGGGGCGCGTACGGGAAGTAAAAGCCGAACCCGGTTCATTAAAGGCCAAATGGCCGTTCTGTCCGACTCCGCCTAAAAACAGCCGGATACCGCCCGCTTGTTTTATCGCGCGTTCATAGTTGTCGCACTCTTGAACCAAATCGGGTGCCATGCCGTCTAAAATATGCGTATTTTCCGGTTTGAGATTAACCCCATCAAATAAATTATGTTTCATGTAAAAATGATAACTTTGCGGATCGGTGGGGGGTAACCCTGCATATTCGTCCATATTAAACGTAATGACCGAGGAAAAATCTAATTCGCCTTTTTTACACATTTTGCACAAAAAAGCGTACATTTCCACGACGGTTCCACCGGTAGGAAGTCCTATTACAAACGGACGGTTTTCTGTCGGCGCAAAAGTGTTGATTTGCGTTTTGATATAATTAGCGGCCCAAAGTCCGATATTGTGTTGGCTAACGAATAATTGCATAGTTAGTTTAAATACGGTTTAATTTCATCTGCTACAAATTCTACGTCGGGCCCGATAATCACTTGCACTTGACCGCTTGCGGTCTTGAGCACGCCGCGTGCCCCTAAGGCTTTCAAGGCGGTTTCATCTACTTTTTGAACGTCGGCAATTTCAAGACGCAACCGCGTAGCACAGGCTCCGAGTGTTTTGATATTGTCTTTCCCGCCTAATGCTTGTACATATTTTTGACCGCGCGTAAGCGGTTGTTGGGGTTGCGAAGCGGCGGGGGTTTCTACCGGTTGCGGCGTAGAAGTCGTTGCGGCGGCCGGAATTTCCTCCCGACCGGGTGTTTGCAAATTCCATTTGATAATCGCTACGTAGAAAATTACATAGTAAATAAGTCCCCATACAATTCCGACGGGAATTAACCACAGCGGTTTGCTGCTTAAGCCGAAACTGAGTAAATAATCAAATAATCCCGCCGAAAACGTAAAGCCGAGTTTTACGCCCAATACGTTCATAACCACCATAGACACACCGGTAAGTACGGCGTGTAATAAATAGAGCGGGAAGGCTACAAACATAAACGCAAATTCTATCGGCTCCGTAATTCCGGTTAAAAAAGAGGTAAGTGCCATGGAAAGCAGCAAACCTGCGGTGGCTTTTTGACGCGTTGTGTTTGCCGTATGTAACATGGCCAAACAAGCGGCCGGTAATCCGAACATCATAACCGGGAAAAATCCGGTCATAAAGATACCGGCGGTCGGATCTTGGGCAAAGAAACGCGCTAAATCACCGTGAACGACAGTGTTAATACCGTTTTGGACCGTAGCAAAGTCGCCGAATTGAAACCAGACCAAATTGTTCAAAATATGGTGGAGTCCCAACGGAATAAGTAAACGGTTGGCTAGGCCGAAAAAGAACAGACCGATATTACCTGAACCGATCGTCCATTGTCCAAAGGCATTGATGGCATGTCCGATAGGAGGCCACACGAAGTAGGCGATGGCCGCAATTAACAAACAGGCGCCCCCGGTAATAATCGGTACAAAACGTCTTCCTCCAAAAAATGCCAAATACGGGGGGAGTTTAATGGTGTGAAAACGATTGTATAAAAGCCCGGCCGTAATACCGACGATAATACCACCCATTACGCCCATATCAATAGATTCATCCAACGTTTTTAAGGCTGCTGTTAAAATCATATAACCGATAAATGCGGCTAAGGCAGACGCCCCGTGACTTTCTTTAGCAAACCCGACGGCAACACCGATGGCAAAAATCAGCGGTAAATTGCTAAATACGGCATTGCCCGCCGCCGATACAAATGCGATATTAAGTAAGTCCGGTTGTCCTAAACGAAGCAGTAAGCCGGCAATCGGCAGTACCGCAATGGGTAACATAAGTGCGCGGCCCAATTGCACAAGGCCGGCCCCTAATTTTTTCATCAATGAATTGTTTGTGGTCATAATTCTCCTAAATTTACAATGTAAAATTCTTTTTGGCTAGTTCGCGCACGGCGGCGGAGTCTGCCAATTGCAAGGCTTCAAGTGCCATTTCCCGGCAACGGTGGAAGTTAGATTTGCGTATACGGGCTTTGGTATGGGCCACCATTCCCGAACTGACGGCTAAATGCGTAACGCCCAGTCCAATTAAAAATGTTATTGCATCGGGTTCGCTGGCTAATGCCCCACACACCGAAACCGGTTTTTTGCTTTCCAAGGCCCCTTCACAAGTTTGGGCAATCAATCGCAAAACTGCCGGATGAAGTGCATCGGCAAGCGGGCTTAACTCTTTGTGATTGCGGTCAATAGCAAGCGTATATTGGGTTAAATCGTTTGTACCGATAGAGAAAAAGTCAACGTACGGTGCAAATTGTTTGGCCTGCAAAGCGACTGCGGGCACTTCTACCATAATACCGAGTTGGGCCGTTTCTTTGAGTTTTAAGGCAGTGGCTTCTTGATTTAAAATTTGACGGAAATGTTTGATTTCGTCCACAAACGTAATCATGGGCAACATGATACGTACGCGGTTTTGCGGTTTCAAACGAAGTAATGCGCGCAGTTGGGTGCGGAAAAACCGTTCGTTATGTTTCAACGCCCGTACTCCGCGTATACCGACAATCGGGTTTTCTTCCGGGGCGATATTCACAAACGGCATGGGTTTGTCGCCGCCGGCATCTAACAAGCGGAACGTAACCGGATGAGCGGGTTGTGCATCTAATATAGCCTGATAAGTAGAGAGTTGCTCTTCTTCGCTAGGTGCAAAAGGACGGTCTTGAAATAAAAATTCCGTACGCACAAGGCCGATTCCTTCCGATCCGGCGGCATAGGCTGTAGCCGCTTCTTCCGGTCCGGCAGTATTTCCTTCTACATAAATGCGAAGGCCATCTTGTGTCGTAGCGGGTTCGTGTGCGCGAGCACTTTCTTGTTGATTAATTTCTTGGGTGAGACGTAAACGTTCTTCAAATTGTTGTTGCTGTTCGGGTGACGGATTTAATATCACGCGGCCCGTATCAGCATTTAACAAGATAGTAGTTTGCGGGGGAATAGATAAAATACTTTTTCCGGCACGTACGATGGACGGAATGTTGCGGTTTCTAAGTAAAATACCCGCATGGGCGGTAGGAGAACCGCTTGCAAGCAGTACACCGGCTGTTCCTTCCGGTAAGGCTGAAACGTCGGAAGGTAATAATTCTTCGGCAATAATGATGCTTCCTTTAGGAATAGAGAGAGAACGACGTTGCTGCCCGGTCAGTTGGCACAGTACTTCCCGCCGTAAATCTTTTAAGTCGGCAATGCGTTCCATTAAAAAACGGTTTTTGGTTTGTTTTAAAATATCCACGCTCCGGCGGATAGCACTGTTGAAGGCGAAAGCGGCTGTTTTGCCTTGTTCAATCATTTGCCGGGTAGTACTGGCCAGCAAAGGATCGTTGAGTAACAGTAAATGGGCATTCAAAATATCGCGCGCGACGGCATTTTTTTCTTCTTCCAGATGTTTTTTCATCTGCTCGCCCAGCGTTTGTAAGGCATGGTCTAATGCTTGACGTTCGGAAGCCGGATTGGTTGCATTTTCTTCAAAAGAGAAAGTGCTGTTTTTAAGTAAAAACGCTTTGCCGCATGCCATGCCGTTACAGGCACAAATGCCTTGCATGTTTTCGGTAATTTCTTCAATATTTGTATCGGACTCTGGGGCCGCATGGGGGTTGCCCAGAACAGATTGAAAGGCCTGCTCCAATTGGGTTATAAGAGGTTTAGCAATTTCCTTCGGGCCATACACGCGGAAAGTTACGGCGTCGTTGTTGCGTAAGCCTAAACCCATTAAACTGACAATACTTTTTACGTCGGCACATTGGTTGCCTTTGCACAATTCCACAAAATAAGGATGGTTGGCGGCTACGGCGGCTAAAATCGCGGCCGGGCGTGCATGTAAGCCGCTGGGATTTTGCAAAAGAAGCGGGGCAGATTCGGTTACTTCAGTAGAAGATAACGTTTCATTAGCCGAAGGTAACCCACGTACGCTAAAGAGCGGAAGTCCGGTTTTGATGTGTTCATCGGCTAAAGGGGTAATCGCAGCGTCCGCCGGGGATGTAATCACTAACATGACTAAGGTGCTGGCGGCTTTTTTGGTTAAAATATTCAAATCAAAAGTAAGGAGTTTTTGTCCGGCAGAAACAGTTTGGCCTTTTTGAACAAAAAGTTCAAACCCTGCCCCTTGCAAGGTTACACTTTCTAATCCGACGTGAATCAGCAGTTCTATATTATCATGTTTGATGACGAGAGCATGTTTGGCGGCATTGATATTGGTAATAACACCATTAAACGGGGCAAAAACAGTTTGGCTAGTGGGCAAAATAGCAAGGCCGTTGCCTAACATATGTTCACTAAATACCGGATCGGGTACTTTTTCCAAAGCGACAATGGTACCATCTAACGGGCTAATGAGCGTAGTGTCTGCAGACATAAATTCTCCTTGTGCGACATTCTTACTTCCATTATAGTATATCTGCGCCAAAATAGGGCCGTTGTTTTTAGATTAACAGGAAATAGTTTTTACGATGAAAACCGGACGCTTACCATATTTGTTTTTTTACTGCCCTGCCAGAAGATGGGCCGATTTACGAAACAATGACAACTTTACATTTTTTATGTTAAAATTTAACAGTTAAATTAGGTGTGTCAAAAGGAGTTTTTATGAAAAACCTGCCGGACCGTTTAAGCGGATTTACGCTTATTGAATTATTGGTCGTGGTACTTATTATCGGTATTTTGGCGGCGGTAGCGTTGCCGCAATATGAAAAAGCCGTACTAAGAAGTAGATATGCAAAACTCAAAGTAATGGCCCGGGCATTCGCCGATGCCGAAGAAGCATATTACATGGCGAACGGAACCTATACACAAGATGCGGATGAATTAAGCATTTCCTTTCATCAAAATCCTACCAGTATCACAGATGGAGAAATAAGAAAATATTTTTTCCCGGGCTTACAGTGTGACCTCAGTTCAGATTCGGAAATGTATGGGGCAAGAGTGGGTTGTCAAGATGAAAATTTAGCATTTATTATTCATTTCCAACACAATACGAAATCACATCCGGGTGAATTTAGATGTGCGGTTGTTAATGCAAAGGCCGAGAAAGTATGTCAGCAAGAGACCGGCGGTAAATCTGCCGACGGGAGATATTGGTATAAGAAGCAATAAGGCCTGGTTAGATTATGATAAAAACACCCCCACGATTGCCGTGGGGGTGTTTTTGTTTAGCCGATTATTTCTCTATCGTAAAAGACGAACTTGCGCTATGGGCTCCGTATTCGGGGGCGTACATAGATTGCGCTTGCGCGGGCAAGGCATGTAACTGCCCGGGCACACTCGGGCGCAAGGTATAATTTAACGTGACCGTTCCGCGTGGCAACCAGTTGATAAAGAAGTTAGTCGCGCTGTCTTTAATTTCACGGTAGAAACTGATGTTTTGATAGTCCCACCCGCTTGTGAGTGCGTCGCTTTCAAATCCGGCGGGTTTGGGATCTTGTAACAAGACATATTCAAACGCACTATCCGTAGTTAATGTCAGGCGGACTTCCAATTCTTCGCCCACGCGTACGCTGCTGACATCCGCCACCGGGCGGAGTTTGATTTTATCAGCCTCTTTAACGCGTACAAAATACTCACGTTTGACGTTGATCACTCCTTTGGCAGAGGCATTCACATCGTGCGCAAGGTACACCGCATTTAACGAAGCAAAATCCGTTTGCGGCCCTTTCTTGGTAATTTGTGCCCGATACGACGAAGGCGTAATTTGTTTCCCGGTGCGAACAAATTGTAAATCTTCCGTCCAATCTAACGGCTCAAACGATTTAACAATCGTTTCTCCGGCCCACGTTACTTGATACGAAGACGGCTTCGTAAGTGCCCCTTGTGCTTTCATTACATCTAACACGGTAAATACGGCTTGCGTGGCGGCTTTGGTATTTTGCCAACTGTTCACTTGTCGGTTGAATAATAACCACTCAAGCATAGGGGCAATTTTGTCCGAGCCCGGGCGCATTTCCAATAACGTGCGTAACGTAACCGTTTGGGTGGAAAGTGTGTCGTTGTACCAAATCCAACTTTGTGCTTCCGGTGCAAAATAGGCGCCCGTTAACGGGTCTTGTTTCATGCGCGCCAGGACAATATCCAAATAGTGATTGGCTTTCACGTCATCGCCGAGCCGGTGATAGACGGCAGCTGCGTAAATTTGCCCCAGCGGAGTCATGAATTTCTTTTGCGTGTCGGCGTAGTCAACCCAGCGTTTGATAGCGGCTTTGGCCTCGCTGACTTGCGGCCAATGCGCCGGAAACGCGGAAAGCGTATAAGCCGCGTACAGAGCAAACGATACGGAGACCACAGAACCTTCGCGGTCTTGTTTTAAGCGTTTTTCAATTTTAGGTACGATATACGAAAATGCTTTTTTGGCCGCGGCTTGCGGAATTTGCGCTTGATACGATAAGGCTTGTGCAAATGACGACAAGGCGTACAAGGTTAAATAATCATCATCCGGCCCGCCCGCAAACCAACTAAATGCACCGCTTGCGTTTTGCAATTTCGCAATATTTTTCTGCTCTTTGCTCAGTTGCGCAGATACGATATTGTCGTCAAACAAACTGATAATATCGGCAGAACGTTCCTTATATCCTTGCGCTTGGCGTAACCACGGAGTTTGTTCTAACAGTTGCAAACGTAACGGATCGTTTTCGTCCCAGGCGGGGGTAATACCGGTACGTTTCGGTAATTTTTTGACAGCCTCTTTGAGTTGCGGATACGTTGTATAAAATTGGTGGACAATCGCTAACGGTACATAGCGGTTTAAGGACGACACCAAATCTTTATACGGTGACGAAAGTAAATTGGGCATAGAATTAAGTACCGATAAGGCTAAACTGGGGTTTAGCGTTAAGGCGGCTAGTTCTATGTCTTGGGCGGGAACTTTAGCCAATTCGTCTAATGTTAAGGTGTTTGCTCCGTTTTTTAGCGCCGTGTGCGTGCTGGCAAGTAAGCGCATCTTGCCCGGTAAAACGGGGAGTGTTTTTTGTTCGCCGTCGCTTTCTTTCCCGTTTCTTACAACCGCCGTAATATCGTACAACGCCGGGACGTTGGGCGCGGTAGCATTCCACGTAACAAATTGTGTGCTGTTTGCCGGAACGGTAACGGTTTTAACCGGTTGCGAAATACCAAAATCGCTTAACGCTGTTTTGCCGTTTTTGGTAACAGAAAGTGTTACCTGTGTCGTAATTTTTTTGGCCGATTGGTTGGTAACTGCGGCTTGTAAAACGCCTTTATCCCCTTCGCGGTAGTAACGCGGCAATTGCACCCGAATCATTAAGTCTTTTTGCGATACGGTGCTTGCCGTAAAACTGCCGAAGTGGACATTGGGCGTTACGGCAAAACCCAATATGTTCCACGTTGTTAAACTTTGCGGCAACGTAAAACGCAATATGGCTTTCCCGCCGGTTAATGCTAATGCGGGATTAAAATAGGCCGTCTCCGAAAAATCAGTACGTACATTCGGTTGTTCGGGGGCTTGAATACCGGCCTCATTTTGTACTTCTTGGAGGCTTTGGTTGACCCCAAAAGTAGCCGTATCTTTCATAGCGGCCGATTCCACTATGGCTTCTTCGGCAAAATCGGCGGTGGCACTTCGTTTGGCATTCGCCATGAGCATCATGGGGGCCGCTGCGCCGCGTCCTAAACTTTTGGTGGCTCCGTAGGCGCGCCAGATCGGTTGCAAGTTTAGCGACGGTAATGGTAGTAAAGAAATTCTTTTCTCCGTCTCTTTTTGCGGATAATAATAGCCCGTAGTGGTGGGGGAAACACGGCTGGTCCTTATATCTGCCGTGCCCGTTTTTTGTGCATAGAGTTGCTGAAATTGCAACGGTAACGTATTAGGCGCATAATAATCTAACGATTTATCATATACCGTTACATTGACTAACCCGTTGACGGCAGAGGCCGTGGGGTCTTTAACCGTAATTTTCCAGTTGACTGTTTCGCCGGGTTTAACGGTGGCAGGGATATCGGGAGTGACTGTTAATTGTAAGTTATCAAACGGTACTTCCGCCGAAGTTTGTGCCCCGTGAAATACATAGTCGCTTGCTCCAAACCAACGCATCGCTACCCCGCCGCGGTGATCTTGCGTAAGGGGCATTTCAAAAATGCTTACACCGCCCGGCAAAACTTCACGGTGCGTTAAAAATTGATTATCTTGGTATACTTCTATGTGTTTTGTTCCACGTAAATTCCCTGCTCCTACAAGGACGCGTAACACTTCGCCCGGATAGTATGTCTTGTGTTGAACAAGTGCTACATCGGGCAAGTTTAATGCAGATTTTTTATCCGCCACTACAAAGACCATTTGTTGTTTGGCGGCTTTGTCTGCGGATAATTCAAGACGGTAAATTCCTTCGGGCAGTGCGGGCAGATCTACGGTTTGCGCGCCCGGTGTGCGGTAACTTAAGGTACGGGTAAGAACCGTTTTAACGGCGGATACGTCTTTGTACAGTGCGTCTAATGACAAATTAGATTCTTCACATCTGTAACAATATGTTTGCTCCATGGAAGGAGTTACTTGACGGTTCTCCAATTGTTCTATACGCAAGGTTAAATTGCCGGAAGTGGAATTTCCGTCGGCGTCCGTTAAGTCAATTTTGGCGAGCGAGGCAGGGGTTTGCGCATCATAGAACCCTTGCGTAAATTCCACGCGCACTAATTGCGGATGTGCGCTGATCTTATAGGTGCGGTTGGCTGAAATAGTGCGTCCGCTGTCGTCAAAAACATCGGCTTCTAAAATAAAATTCGCAAATTCTTCATCTTCTTCTAACCGGGTGGGAGTGAACGAAACCGTGAATGTACCGTTTTCATCGGTAGAAGTTTTCCCTTGGGCTATAATCTTTTCTTCACCGGAAATCGGGCGTATCCACCACCAGTAAAAAGGCGGGAAATATGGTCTGCGTTTTAACGTATAATTGACGGTAGCCTTTTCAAGAGGTGTCCCCATATAATAACGCGCTTTTCCGGTTAGGGTGGCTTTTTTACCATACTCTAACGGCTTTTGCGGTTGCTCTAAAGTAACTTCGTAATCGGGGCGTTTATATTCTTCTACCCGAAAAGAGTGATAGGTAGAATAGGTACGTTTGCTGGCCGTTACCGAAATAGAAACGGAGTAAATGCCGAGCAAGTCATTTTCCGGTAAAGACAGTTGTGTTTGAGCATTTCCTAAAGCGTTTAACGGTACATTGGCGGATAAAATCTTCTTACCGTTCGGGTCGGTCACTTGAAATTTAGCATCACTGCCGCTTAAGGTTTTGTAACCGCGGGGTAATCGTTCTAATGCTTGAACGGAAAGGTGCGCCTTTTGCCCGGGGCGGTAAATAGGACGGTCGGTTTGGGCAAATAATTGCACCGGGGGTTCATTATAAAAATTAAAATACAGGCGGTTAGCGGTAAAAGTAAGAGAATTGTTTTTGCTTGCTAACACGTCCAACGAATAATTTTGATTATTCACGCGCTCTTGCGGAGAAACTGTTACCGTGCGTGAGGTATCAAATAGACCTTCTTCGTTAGTTTGTGCATTGACGCGGGTACCGTTCCAATCGGTAATCAGTTGGAGTTTGGTGTTCGGTTCAATTTCACCCGTTTTCAAATTGATTGTATAGAGATGAAATACATTAGGATTTATTGTTTTAGGTGTTGCATTACGTACGGCTACAAAGTTAGTCGGATCGCCTTGGATGGCCGTAGAAGCAAACAAGGCCAAATCGGTTGCGTTGACCACCCAACCATATATGTTGGTTTTATCGGCGGTAAAATCTTTTTTATCTGCGAGTAATACCACATAAAACCCCGGTTCTAACGAAGGTAAAGAAAGGGTGGCGGTTTGTGCTTTGCCCACTTCTTCATACGGTACTTCTATGGAAGTTTGGTGTTGGGGCGTACGCTTTGCAAAAGTCAATACGTCTTTGGAATCTAAATGGGTAACGTCACCAAAAGAATTGACTGTTCTGCGGTTATAATGCGAGCGATAAAGGGTGGTCAGTTCGTCAAACGAAGTCGGATAAACGCGTGCATAGACGCGGGTTAAATTTTGCCCGGAAAATGTCAGTTGCGGTTGTTGACGGTTAAAAGGAGTATTACCGCTTTGAACATTCAATTCTACTTGCGTAATACGGTTTTTTAACTGTTCGCATTGTTCGGTATAATATGACGCCGGTAATTGGCTTAGGGCAAATTCACAGGTTTGCACGGCTTGCGGTTTTTGATTGTTTTGATATTGTAATTGTGCTAACTGCCACGCCGCATAACTGCGCCCGTATCCGGCAGAAGGAGCAGACGATAACGAATCTTTCAACCGTTGCCACCACGAGGTTTTGGGTGTCTCTTGCCCGGTTATCAGCCGTAAGTCGGCAATGGCGTCGGCAAGTGCTTTTTCTTTGTTTTCTATGACAAAAGAATTATTATTAAAAGGTTGCAAAATAGCATCGGTTTTCCAAAATAATTTAGCGTTTTGGCGGTTGGTGCCGTCTAAAGTAGAAGCGGTGTCTAAAATTTGTGAAATCAGTTTGGCGGTGGCTTGCGAAGTGCCTTCTTTAAGCCGTGCCGCACCGTCTAAATACGTAGGTGCGGTTGCGCTAATCGGCGCAACGGATAAGGTGGAATTGCGTTGTAAATAATTGATCCACTGCTGTACCGTAAAATCAAATAACGTAGGAATACGTTGCGTGTCGGTATTTTTTAGGTTAATGATGACGTTTTCTTGCTCTATCGGCATGACAGTCAATACTTCTTTTAATTCCCACAACCGGCGGAAATCTTGGTCAATTTGTTGCTGCCATTGTTCGCGTGTCCATTGTTCTTTGTCATTGGCTGCCGCAGCCGAATCGATCTGGGTTTTGTTTAAGATTGGGCGATAGGTATTAGCCACTTGGTTTGCCATTTGGATACGGTATAGCAAAAAGCGTGCTTGCCACAGTTCATCTTGCGGCAGCGAATAACCGTACATCATTTTTGCCGCATTTAAGAAAGCCCCGTTTTGATATTCACAAGCGGCTAAACGTAATTGTACAAGCCATTTATCTGAGCCGGAAATATTAGGCAACAATTTTTGATATTCGGCTTTAGCGGTAGCAAAATCGCTGTCTTGAAAGGCTTTTTCTGCCGAGTCTAAGGTTTGGGCGGATAACCCAAACGGTAACATGAATAATAAAAGTAAAGAAAGAATTTTTTTCATTGGTTTTTCTCCTTATTCAAATTGTAGCAAAAAAAATTATCCTTCCGAGTAAAGAAGGATAATTTTTTACTGAGCAAAATCAAATCAGTGTTTGTTTTCAAAGATTTTAAGTACAAGCGGATAAAGCGCCACAATATAGAAAATGATAATACTGTGCGCAACCAATAGTCCCCAATGCGGCCCCAACCACGCCACAAATGGCGGACGTAAGTGCATAATCATCAAACAAAGGGGCACAAAACCAATCAGAGCAAGCACGATACCTTTGCATGTAAATCCGGTAGCCTTGAAGTTAATCCACTGCTTTTCAATGTACCGGGCGGTGCAAAATGCAATCAAAGCGCCAATATCATGGAAGCCGTCATTCATCATACGGCTGGGATCTACAAGCAGTTTTCCATCTACATAATCCATGGGATAAGGCTTAAATGAGATGTAAAGTAAGGCCAGTACACATCCGATTACACCCCCGAGCAAAAATTTATTTTCCTGTTCCGGGTGATGTATTACCCAATTGGCTACGAATAAGGACAGTGCGGCGAGTAACAAGCCGACGGCTACATCTTGCGGCGTATGCACCCCTAAATAATTACGTGAAAAACCGGTGATTAAAATGGCAATTACACATAATACCGAAAGCCAACGCGTAATTTTCTTTTCCCAAAAGCCGACAGCCAGCCCCCCGTAAATCGGCGTTGCATAGGCAGTATGCCCACTGGGGAAAGAATATCCGGTGGCGGTCGTAATGGCGTTACCGGCCGGTATAATTCGCGGATCGCGTATCCAAGGCCGATAGGCACAAACCGTCAGTTTGAGTACCGCATTGATGGCTACACATACATAAGCCGCCCCTAATGTATATATCCCGTTGCGTTTGTTGATACACCAGTATATAAATACCGGTAGCAAAATAATATATGTAATAGCAAAGAGAGAAATACTTTCTAAAAACGGCGTCCACGCGTCGTGGATGCCGTTTCGAAAGTTTTGTAAGAATAATAAATAACTGATATCCATATTCGTTACATTTGTTCGGGTGCGCTTACGCCGATAAATTCCAGCCCCTTCTTAATACGTTCGGCTACCCGCTCGCAGATAAACAAGCGCGAGAGTGTTAGTTCCGGGTGGTCTCTGTCAATCACGCGGCAAGTATCATAGAAGGCGTGAAATAAGCCGGCCAATTCCACCAAATACGTGGTAAGATGATGGGGGCTTAAATCGGCAATACAGTTGCGTAAGACCTGTTTGAACCAAATCAGTTTTAAGAGTAAGGCGCGTTCTTGCGGAGCAAGTTTGGTAGTAATTCCGTCGTAACGCTTAAACCCGATTTCATTGGCTGCTTTGAACATGGAGTGAATGCGCGCATGCACATATTGCACATAGAAAACCGGGTTTTCATTGGTGCGTTTTTTGGCTAAGTCCATATCAAACATCATATGGGCATTCGGCGTGCGGCTGGCGAAGAAGAAACGGCAGGCATCGGTACCTACATCGTCCATGAGTTCGCGCAAGGTAATAAAATGGCCCGCACGTTTGGACATTTTAACTTGTTCGCCATGTTCGGTTAAATGAACCAATTGGTGAATAATCGGTACAAAAGTTTTTTCTTCATGGCCTAATGCCTTGACAGCGGCTTTCATGCGCGGCACATAGCCATGGTGGTCCGCCCCTAAAATATCAATCAGCGTAGTGTAACCGCGGTCATATTTGTTTTTATGGTAAGCAATATCTGCCATAAAATAGGTCGGGCGTCCGTCTTTGCGCACGAGTACGCGGTCTTTGTCGTCTTGGGCTTCATCGTCTTTGGTAGAACCAAACCATACCGCATTTTCTTTGGTATAAGTAAACCCTTTTTTAGTTAGATAATCTAATGTGGCTTTAGGAGCATTGGCTTTGTGCAAGTCGGACTCGCGAAACCAACGGGTAAAGTCCACGTGAAAATCTTTCATATCCTGTTGTTGGGTTTTGATAAGTTCTTCCATGGCCCAACGTCCGTATTGATCTTCGGGTAAATCAGCGGGGATGCGTTTAGCCAAATCTATTAAATACGAGCCGTGATAACCGTTCTCCGGCGGTTCTTTGCCTTCTTTACGGGCTTTTAAGGATACGGCTAAAAGTTCGGCCTGATTTCCGGCGTCATTAACGTAATACTCGCTGTCGCACGAATAGCCTAACGCGCGGTAAATTTTAACCAAACTATCGCCTAAACTGGCTCCGCGTCCGCTGGCTACGTGTAAAGGACCGGTAGGGTTAGCCGATACAAATTCAATCAAAATACTTTGACGGGAATTCTCATTATTGGGGTCTTTGATGCGGCGGTCGGAAGCAATTTTAATAATAAAAGAATCTTCTAACGTAACATTGATAAACCCCGGTTTTACGGTAACAGCCGATTTAACAGCCGTTAATTCGGCAATAATTTGGCTGGCTTCTTGGGCGATTTCCAACGGATTTTTGTGCATGATTTTAGCAGTGGCTAACGCCCACGTCAGCGATAAGTCAGCCCCGGTATGGGCAGGTGCAGCCGTAAAGTCTACTTCGGGTAAATTAAACCCTTTGAAATAGGCCGCACTGGAAAGTTTTAAGTGAATATCTTGTTTTAATTTTTCTAGCATTTTGTCTTATTTCTTCTTTGTAGTTTTCTTGGGAGATTGTTTCTTGGCCGCCGGTTTTTTTACAGTCGTTTTTTTAACGGCGGTTTTTTTAGTCGTTGCTTTTTTAACCGTTTTCTTGGCGGTAGTTTTTTTAGTGGCTTTTTTTGCTACTGTTTTTTTAGTCGTTGCTTTTTTAACAGGCTGGGTAAAGTCTATGGTTTTGCCAAACGTAAAAAGTTCGTCTAATCCATAAAATTCGCGGGCTTGGGCCACCATAATGTGGGCTAAAAAGCCGCCGTAGTCGCTTACGCGCCAAAAAGGGCTTTCCCGCCCGTCGCGGTTGAGTTTATAAACGCCTTTTTCTTTCAGTTTTTTGCTGATCTCTTCTTCCACAGCATCTAAATGCGGTTTGGACGTAGCCGTCACAATTAACACAAAATCACATAACGACGATTTGCCTTGCAAATCAATCACGCGGATATTTTCGGCTTTTTTTTCGTCAGCCAGCCGGGCGGCTAAACAAACCAGTTCTTTGGTGTTCATATTTATCCTCTTAATATACTCTTTTTAGTCTAGCATTTTTAGCGGGGTTTGTGCGGGCTAGAGCGGCATTTTGAAGTCTTTGCCCAAAATAATACGGGTGTCGCATAACACGTTGGGGGTTGTCCCGACGCGGATTTCGCCGGTAATACCAATTGTAGTTCCCAGTTGTTTAACTTGGATTTGGCGGCCGGAATAGTCTTCTATCCACGAGGTTGGTTGGATGGTAGGGTAATTGTCGTATTGCCACACATCTACGCGCAATAACCCTTTTTCATTTTGTTCACGCAGATATTGGGTGAGTTCCGAAGCAAGGCCCTTTTGGCCGGATGCATTTAGAATTTCCACAATAATAGGGCGGTCTTGTTGAACCGTATGTTCTACAGCCGGAGTGGCCGGAACAACTACCGGGGCCTGTTGTTTTTTCTTTCCCCGCATTTTGGGGGGGATATGCACGGTAAAATCGTTTTCTTCCAGTTGGGTCAGTTCCATGGCCAGCAGTGCAAATTCTGCCGCGGATAAATTGGTGCGCCGGTTGTGCCACGACGAAAGATAGGATCCCGCTACTTGTGCTGCCAACAACGGATTATAACGCCAACGTGATAAGATCTGCTTGAAATTTTTCCAAAAGATTTCGCGGTCGGTTTGTACGGGTTCAAAATACTTAATGGGGAATTGAGTGGTAATATGTTCGCTTTCCAATAATTTGCGGATACGTTCGTGCGGATCTTTGAAGTGTTTTTTTTCGGCA
Organism: Candidatus Avelusimicrobium luingense; assembly: GCF_902757105.1. Lineage (NCBI taxonomy): Bacteria > Pseudomonadati > Elusimicrobiota > Elusimicrobia > Elusimicrobiales > Elusimicrobiaceae > Candidatus Avelusimicrobium > Candidatus Avelusimicrobium luingense. Next base: position 93,821 of record NZ_CACVTK010000001.1, on the reverse strand, counting down.
AGCACGCGTACTTGGGCTTTGTGGGTGGCCGGCGTGTAGGTAACGAACATGGCCGGATTGGTTAGCAAGGTAATTTCAAGAGGGGTATCTGCATGTCCGGCGAGTTGCCGCACTAAGGGCGACTGCCACTGTTGCCAAGCGGCTAATCCTAAAGCCCCCAGCAAAAATACAAGCAAACACTTCCCGATCATTTTTCTTGCTTTAGCAGATGATTCCATAAGTCAATTCCTAACGGACAGAGCCATTTTTGCGAATCAATCGTAAATAACAGTTTGCGGTTAGCGGCATAGCGTAAGGCTTTGTCTAAATCTTGCATGGCCAAATTGCGTATTAAAAACGCATCTTTGTATTTGCGGTCTTTGGACGAAATATCCGCTACAAATAAAATTTTAGATAAGGTGCTCATCTGCAAACTGCCCAGCGTATGTTCGGCAATTGCGTGAATAACGTCAGCATTTTTTACGCCAAATTCATGTTTGGCCAACCACGCCGAAACATAACTGTGCAATAAACTGGGTTCTTGCCGGCTGATGTCTTCAAAAAACGGTACTTTGATTTTATGCGTGCGGCAAAAATTGATAAGTTCACTGCCGCTAAATCCTTTGGCAGCGTCGTGTAAAATACCGGCGCGTACGGCGGTTTCTACATTAACGTCGTAAATATCACTTAATGCTGCGGCCATTTCGGCTACTTTACATGAGTGTAAATAGCGGTTGGGTTTCAGATGGGCTTTTAGCCATTCGTGAATATCCAATCCGTAAAGTTGGTGTTTGTAAATCGTTTGTGAAATTTGCGGCGGAACGGTGTCGGGAATATCTCCGCATGATAAAATATGTGCCCGTACGCGACTGGAGGATAATTTCGGAAAAAAGCCCGGTAGAAAAATATGCTTAAAATTAGCGGGGTTCTCGTTATAGCCTTTGCGCTTACCCGCTACAACGGTAGCGTTATCAAAAATCACTTGCGGGTTTTTCCAGTTGTGGACATCATTTAAGCAATCGGTTCCGACGAGTAAATAAAGTTCCGGGTTTTTATAACGTTTTTGTAAATAGTGAATCAGTTGGTAAGTATATGTTTTACCGCCTTGGCGCAGTTCGTAATCATCAAAAATTAAATTTTTGCTTAGTCCGGCAAAGGCCAATTTGACCATTTTCATACGCAACCAAAACGGCGTAGGTGATTTGGCTTTAAACGGCGAGTGATAGGCGGGAACCACATGGGTTACATCCGGCGATATTTGTTTGATTGCCCGCCGAAGTAATGCTACGTGACCTTTATGTACCGGATCAAAACTTCCCCCAAAAACAAGCACTTTCATATCTTTTATCCTAAAATTTTATTTGCCATTTCTTGCCCTTGCAAGAGCGCACTTTCCATAAACGAATATTCCCAGCGCCCGTACCGGCCGCCGCAAAAACAATGCTGTTTGGCTAATGCTTGCGTTACGCGGCGGACAACCGGAGTGCGGTGTTTGTCATAAACGACATATGCCTGTGGCAAGGTTTGCCAACACGAACTGATTTTTTCGTCGCTATCAGATATTATACCTTTTTGTAATAGCGCGCGGCAGATAGCCCGTTCGCGCGCCAACGAAGGACGTACTTTCCCCGGTAGTTCTACATAAAGCGAATAGGTGTTTTGGGGTGCATTGGCGGTGGAAAAACCGCTTTGAAGTCCCACCCGGTAAAACGGATCTTGTTTGTCCGGAAAATATATCCAACTAAACGGCTTGATCTTTCCGGTAAAAGCGACCTGATAAACAGTAACGGGTTGTACGGTTAGTTTTTCGGCTTGTGCGCGTAACGCGGGGGCATTTTTTAAGAGCCGCAAAAAAACGGATAACGGTAACGTATTAACCAGGGTGTCATACGAATAAATTTTTCCGCCGGCACGAACGGTTTTTGTTTTCAAATCAATTTGCGTGACGGGGGTATTTAATTGTAAGTTTTGCACGCGGGCCGCTAACGCATATGCCAAAGCCCCGCACCCGCCTTGTTTGGGATAATAAAAAGAAGCATTATAACCAAAAATTTCTTTTGGTTTTTTAACGGCGCTTTGCTTAATTTGCGCCGCGGACGGTAAGGGAACAAACGGCCCACACCACTCGCAGGTCAATTGGCGTGGCGCACGTCCCCACAGTTTCGTATTATACGGACGCATAAACGCTTGATATATTCCCTTTCCGAAAGATTGCAAACAAAAATCTTCAAAGTTTTTCGGAGCAGTTTTGGCATGCTTTTTGGCCGCTAACAAACCATCCACGCACGCGCGGCGCCAATCAGCCGGCAACGCATATAAGTTTGCTTGAAACGGAAACGGAACACGTACATCGTGCGTATATATCCAGGCGCGACGGATTAACTTATGCAAATTTTTTCCTAACAATTTTTGCACGAGCCTTTTACCTTGCTCGGTGTGTAAATGAAGTAAATGCCCGCTGTAATCAAAGGTAAAACCTTTTTTGTAAATACTGCGGCAAAGCCCGCCGGGTTCGTTCTCTTTTTCCAAAATGAGATAATTGTTATCTCCGGCTTGTTCCAAATGATAGGCGGTGCTTAACCCGGTAAGTCCGCCACCCAAGATAAGCGTTTTAACGTGCATGGGGGGCCTCCAACTTAAATAAGCCGTAGAAAATGGTTGCCGTTGCAATGACACTTAAAACGGAAATAATTGCTACAATCGGCGGGGGGCATACCGTAATGGCAAAGGCGGCTATGTTACTGATAATGCCCGCAACCGCAAATATGCAAACGGTGCGTTTATCCGTCCAGCCGTGCGCGCGTAAGCGTAAGGCGGCGTGATCGGGGCTGCCTTTGAGCGGATTTTTGCCTTGTTTGATACGGGCCAAAGTCACAAACGAAATATCGATTATCGGTACGGCGGCAATCCATAAAGGAGCCAAAAAACCCCAATTGGATATACCGCTATACCCTGTGCCCAAACAAAGTGCGGCAATCAAAAAGCCGAGTAAATTAGCCCCGCTGTCACCTAAAAATAATTTGTATTTAGTGGATAAGTTAAAGGGTAAAAATGCCAAACACGCCCCAAGTAAAGATAGCGCGGCGAAATTTACATAGATCCATTCGGACGGTAAGGTAATAACCGCCAACCCCAACGTACAGACCATGGCTTGTGTGGTACAAAGTCCGTCCATAATATCTAATAAATTAAAAGCATTTGTCAGCCCTACTACCCACAAAAAGGTAAGCAGATAAGCAATCAACGGTGACGAGAATACCCGTATCACAATGCCATAGCGAATCAGGCACGCGGTAGCGAGGGCTTGCAAAAGCAGTTTGGCCCAAATAGGTAGCCCGGCGGGTTTGTGCAAATCGTCGGCTAAACCCATTAAAAAAATAATGGCACCGCCTAAAATAACACCGCGTAAACTGTGCAAGGTGCCCGACGGAAAATCGGTAACTAATCGGATAAAAATAAGCACGGCCGCTAATCCAAAAAACAAACCACATCCGCCGACAACAGGTACTACGCGGCTATGGGTTTTTAAGCCGCCGGGTTTGTCCGGCAAGTACGGGCCGAGTCCGCGCGCGAGCAGGGGTAAAACGGCTAATGTACACCCGAAAGCGGCAGTTAAAGTAAAGAGATAAAGGACAAAATTTTCCATAATATCTATAATATCATAATAAGGGAGAGTATATGCTTAAACAAATTTTAACATTTTCATTAGCCGTATTTTTGTGCGCTTGCGCGGGGGGGCAATTACGTCAAATTCCGCCGCAAGTACGCGCGGGGCATAAAGTTGATTTCTTTGCCGGCGGGCACACACAAGCCGCTTTTAAGGTGGACGGACGTATGGACGGAAGTGGTTTGGAAGGGGTGCTAATCGTAAAAAAAATCGGTGATGAAGATTTTGAAGTTTCGGTAATGACGTCCGGTGCGTACCGCGTTTTGCAAGCCACGGTCACCCCAACGGGAATTGCATACCGCCATTTGTTTGCCGATGCAGATACCGCTATTATCCGCGGACGTATTAACCAATTTTTGAGTTTGCTTTTGTTACCACCGGGAGATTATCAACGGTATCGTGTTTCTTCCGGCGTGCAGACGGTAACGTATAAAAATGATATAGCCAAAGTACAACTGATGTATCATACCAACGAAACGTATCCGTATGCAGCCAAAACCATTACGCTGCTTAATACGGCAGACTTATTCTATAACGAATATACGCCGGCTGATGAGAACGGTCTTATCCACGTTCCTCATGAACTGGTATATCAAGACGGAAATATAGAGATTACTCTTACGCTAATCAGTTTGAAGTAGGAAGGGGTGTTTTCCGTCTTAAAATTATAGCCATAAAGACGGGATATAAAGATAGTAAAATTACTTTGACAAGTAACCCGCCGCCAAACACTTTGCACAATACCACCGTCACCGCGCCGAGTACAAAAAGCGCGGCGAGTTTTTTATACTCGTAAGGAATCGGATAGACGCGGCGTGTAAAACAAAATAATGCCACCGCCATCGCGGCGTAACTTAACGCTACGGCCCAGCCGGCGCCTAAAATGCCTATATGCGGCACAAGCGTTAAATTGGTAGTGATGCTGACTGCTGCGCCCAGTAAGGTTATCCATAATAATACGCGTGTTTTTTTCGTCAGTACTGGGCCAATCATAAAGTTAATATATAACCCGTAGCAGAAATAGCCGGTCAGCACGAGCGGAATCACAGATAAACCACTCCAATACGCAGGAGCAATCAAGTGGAAAGAACCAAATAAATGGCTTTGGATAATGTCAGGCATTAAGAATGCGAGGCCGAGTAACACCCAGCCCGCAAGTGCTACGAAAAATGAAAAAACCCGTGCAAAAGTATCTTTGGCATCACTATCTTTGGCGTGTGCAAGAAAAAACGGTCGCCACGCTTGGTCAAACATAGACACAATGAGCATCATAAATACGCCGATTTTGAAGTTCGCTTGATAGATACCCACTTGTGCCGGACCTGCTAAATGTACCAAAATCGGTTTGTCTATTACACTTACTAATAAACTGGCTAACCCCGACGGAACAAACGGCCAAGCAAAGGCCAATAATTCACGTTCCAGTTTGCCGTCAAAACGAAGCGAAAAGTTTTGTTTTAATTCACTCCACACAACAGGGGAAAGCAGTAAGAGTGAAGCCAAAGAGCCGAAAATATTGGCCCATAAAATAGAGGCTATCCCTTTGTGCGCTATGGCGATAAAATAAATGTTTCCTAATACGTTGACGACGATAGATACCGTTCGTACACCCGCGAAATACCACGCCCTACGTTCCAAACGCAGTTTGGTAAATGGGATCATATTAAGTACATCTAACAGTAAAATGACTGCCGCCAGTTGTAATAAATAACCTGTTTGTTCCGGTATGCCGATCAGATGTGCGACGGATCCACTAAATAGCCACAATAAACCACCTAATATAAGTCCGTTTAACAGTACGCCGTAGAAACATTGGCGAAACACTTTGTTTTTGTCGGCGGCGTCGCTTGCAAAGCGCAAGTAACTTTGGTCCATACCGAATAAAAACACAACGTTAAATAATGCTATGGCCGCAAATACCGTAGCAATTACACCGTATTCGCCCGGAACTAAATAGTAGGTATAAAACGGCACCAGACAAAAATTAAGTAGCCGTGCCAGCACCGTGGAAGTGCCGTACACAAGTGTTTCTTTGCCGAGCCGTTTGATATCTTTTGCCATAAAAAGACCCGCGCAGTTAGTTTACCGCGCGGGGTATTATTTTCCTTATAATTTGACGAACAAAATTTCCATCAGTTTTTTGAAGTTGATTTCCGCTTTTTTACTTTCGCGAATAGTTTGTTCGTGTGACAGCGGTTTCTTTTCAATGCCGCAACCCATGTTGGTTACAACGGCCAACCCCAATACTTTCATACCGCATTGGCGCGCCACTAATACTTCCGGTACGACGGACATCCCGACTACGCTTGCACCCCATTTTTTGAACATTTTAATTTCGCTGGGGGTTTCAAAGTTCGGGCCGGTGACGGAAATATAAACGCCTTCTTTGGCTTTTAGACCGATTTTTTTGCATGCGGCGAGTGTAATTTTACGCATGGTTTTATCATATGCTTCGGACATATCAAAAAACATCGGGCCAAATTCCGGCTCGCGGCTGTTGCCGATGAGCGGGTTGTTACACATAAAATTGATATGGTCTTTGAGTACACATAACGAACCGGGGGGGAGTTGTTTGTCCATAGAACCTACCGCTCCGGAAACGAGTAATTTTTCTACGCCCAACATTTTAAGGGTACGTACGGAAATAGCGAATTCTTTCATTTGGTAGCCTTCGTAAAAGTGAAAGCGCCCTTGCATGACAACAATTCTTGTTCCTTTATATTCGCCGAAAATTAAATTGCCCGCATGTCCCGGAACGGTGCTTTGTAAAAAACCGGGAATAGAGGCATAAGGTACAATTACTTTTTTATCTAACGGCGGAATGGCCCATCCTAACCCCGATCCGGCAATCAAGCCGATTTGCGGCTTAAAGTTTTTAGTTTTCTTATTGATAAACGAAACGGCTTTTTTAATTTGTGCTAGTTGCGGCATATTGTTCCCTCCGGTCTAAAAAGTCGTTCTGGGCGGAATGAAGGCATTTGGAATATGCTCTATCTTTTCCGGCAGAACACATACTACATCAAATCTTATACTATCAAATTTTGGGGCTTTTACCTTAATATATTGTAAGGCAGCATGAACAATGCGGCGTTGTTTGGCCGGGGTGACGGCTAGTATCGGGCCGCCAAAGGCCATGGAGGCACGGGCTTTAACTTCTACAAATACGAGCATTTTTTTGTACTTGGCTACAATATCTAATTCGCCACCGCAGGCTGAAAAATTACGATCTAAAATGGTATATCCGTTTTGGGTAAGAAAAAGAGCGGCTTGTTCTTCGCCTGCCTGTCCGGCCGTGCGTGTAAAACTCATAAGGGCAGTTGGGGAGCAATTAAATTTCGTACCGGGGCAAATGTCAAGCGGTGTTCTTTGCAAGGGCCGAGTTCTTCTAATGCCTGTAAATGTTTGGGGGTGCCGTATCCTTTGTGTCCGGCAAAATTATAACCGGGATAGATTTTATCTAATTCTTCCATATACCGGTCGCGCGTTACTTTGGCAATAATGCTGGCAGCCGCAATGACGAGCGATTTGGCGTCGCCGTCCACTACCGGGTATTGTTCCATTTCCAACCCGGCTGCGCGGTGCGGCCCGTCAATAAGAGCAACGGCCTGCGGAATGCGCACAAATTTTTGTGCGGCGCGGCGCATAGCCAAGAAAGTGGCTTGTAAAATGTTGAGTTGATCTATTTCGGCAGCCGTAGCAAAGCCGATACCGTACAGAACTTCCGAGTGAGTAAGTTTTTCAAAAAGTTCGTTGCGTTTGGCGGCGGTCAGTTTTTTACTGTCATTGACATCCTCAAAAGAAGGAGCAATTTCATCGGGGATGAAACAGGCACACGCTACTACCGGCCCGGCTAAAGGTCCTCGCCCTGCTTCGTCTATGCCGATAAGCGAACCACAGGCTAGTTTGAGGGTTTGATCACGGTCAAAGGCAAATAATGCAGAAGTTTTCATAATTTTATTATAGCAATAAATTTTTTAATATAACCGTTAGAAAATGGGACGTTTTTCTATGGTTACATTATCATCACCCTTAAAGAATTTAATTGGGTTGACAATAAGTTGCTGGTATAAAAAATCTTGTACGTTATGATTGGGCAAATTTTTCGGTACGGCTAACGGAATAGACAAATTGAAATTTACCCGTTCTGTTTTTTCTACACCATAACAGTTGGTAAAAGTAACGGTGCGCAATTCGTTGAGATGAATATGCAAGCGTTCGGGAAATGAATATTCATGCGATGAAATCCGCAACCATACCGAACGGTCATGATTATAAATAGCCATAGATTTGCTGTTTTCATCAAATACTACCGTAAGGGGTTGTTTCTTTTTGCCGTTGAGTAAGAACCGGTAGAGCATGGTAATATTTTCTAACGGCCCGTTAAATTGATAGATAGGATACACTTGCTGCCCGATAGTGATCATCGCATGCCCGCTAACATGGCGCAGCGGAAAATCTTTTTGCGGATCGGGAGACATTTTCCGTTCAATAGAAAGTACCAATTGGCTTTCCTGAAAATTAGTTTCATTTAGGGCCCCAATATCTGAGAGATAGCGTAACCGAAATGCTTTAGACGATAACGTAGTCGTTGTTTGCGGTAATGCGGCCAAACTAAGCAAATCTCTATTTTGGGCTAAATAAAAGATACGTTTGCTTACCCGGCGTTCTAATTCCCGATTATTTAAAGATGCTATTTTATTAAATAGTTTTTGCAAATGTTGGGAAACGATACCAAAATGTTGAGAATAGTATTTTTGAATAAATAACGCCGATAAATTATGATTGCCATGACGGTCTTGCAGTGCCCAAAGTTTATCCAACGATTGTAACATGTCTTGAGCTTGGGTAGAAGATCTATCCGGCAAAATATCTGTTATCAATTGTTCGGGCGGGCGTGGCAGGTGCTTCTTGGCACGGCGTTCTTCCCGAGCAAGTTCATTAGATATTTTGGTGGCTATTTCATTAGTAGCGGCGTTTTCTATTCCATATTGATACCGCATCGTCAGTTCAGCCATTTGTTGGGCTGTACGGTAGGCTTCGCTAATTCCTTTTTCTCCCGCTTTTATGATCCCGCCAGGCCCTTTTTGGGCAAAACCGGTAACCGGGCAAATAAATGCCAAGAACAAAATCACATACAATCGGGAAGAAATATGTTTCATACTTATAGCATAGGAAAAGCCGCGCTGTATGAAAAGGGTCAAAAGACCTAGAGAACCATAGGACTTTTAGACTAAATGTATTTAGTAAGGGTATTGTACGGTTATGCTTCCAGAGCGGATATCCAAAATGGGATAATTTTTGTAAAGCCATGGGGCCGGCCTTAACAGGCGGCGCGTCCGGTACGCGCTACCGAATCAATTAACCGTTTATGAAAACGCCCCGAAGAAAAATCTTCGGGGCGTTTTTCTGGAAACAAACTGATTATTTCTTTTCTTCTTTCGCTTTCAAACTGGCTTTGATAAGTCCGTCAAAAAGCGGGTGCGGACGCATCGGGCGCGAACCGAATTCCGGGTGGAATTGTACCGCTATAAAATACGGATGGTCGGTGCGTTCCACAATTTCGGGCAATACTTCTTCGTGCCAACCCGATACTACAAGTCCCACATCTTGTAATTGTTTAACGTATTTGGGATTGAGTTCGTAGCGGTGGCGGTGGCGCTCTTCAATGCGGTCTTTTCCGTATAACCGGTGGGCAAGAGAGCCGGGTTTTAAGTCGGCTGTGTAATTGCCCAAGCGCATCGTTCCGCCTTTATACACCACATTTTTTTGTTGCGGGGTTAAATCTACCACGGGATCTTTGGTGGTCGGATCAAATTCCGTAGAATTAGCGTCATGTAAGCCGCACAAATTACGGGCGGCTTCCAAAACCGTACACTGCATGCCTAAACAAATGCCTAAAAACGGGACTTTGTTTTCGCGTGCAAAACGAACGGTATTGATTTTACCTTCCACCCCGCGGTTTCCAAAGCCGCCGGGAATTAAAATACCGTCCGCCCCTTTTAAGGCTTGGTTAACATCATCTTTTTCGGTGTTGATATAAACAACTTCCACTTTGGCGTCGTTATTCATACCCGCATGGCGTAAGGCTTCGTGGATAGATTTATACGCTTCTTGGAATTCGGCATATTTTCCGGCTACGGCAATTTTAACTGTTTTGGACGGATTCATCGCCTTATCAAAAAATTCAAATTGTTTCGGATCCACTTCTTGGGTGGGTTTTAAGCCCAACAGCGAAATAATTTGTTTGTCCACGTCTTGTTTGTAAAACATTTCCGGAACGTGATAAATAGATTTGGCGTCCATACATTCAATAACTGCTTTGGCGGGCACGCTGCAGAAAAGCGAAATCTTTTCTTTGACGTGATCGTTCAGCGGTTTTTCGGTGCGGCAGATAAGCATGCTGGGCTCAATGCCTAATTCGCGTAATTTATTGACGGAGTGTTGCGTCGGTTTGGTTTTAAGTTCTTGTGCTACTGCGATATACGGAATGAGCGTAACGTGTATGCAAATTACATTTTGCGGGCCTTTTTCCAGACGTAATTGGCGGGCCGCTTCTAAAAAGGGGAGAGACTCAATATCCCCTACTGTTCCGCCGATTTCAATAATGGAAACGTCGGTTTCGTGTTCAAAAGCGGTAAAACGTTTTTTGATTTCGTTTGTGATGTGGGGAATTACTTGTACGGTAGCGCCTAAATATTCGCCACGGCGTTCTTTGTCAATTACTGTTTGATAAATGCTGCCGGCAGTGTTGGTGTTGGCACGACGCATGTTGACGTCTAAAAAGCGTTCGTAGTGGCCTAAATCAAGGTCGGCTTCGGCACCGTCTACCGTTACGAATACTTCGCCATGTTGGTAAGGTGACATGGTGCCCGGGTCCACGTTGATGTACGGGTCGCATTTAATCATATTGACTTTAAGGCCGTTAAGTTGCAATAACTTGCCGATACTGGCCCCGGAAATTCCTTTGCCCAGCGAACTGACTACACCGCCGGTAATGATAATGAATTTAGACATATTATTTTCTCCTGTTTTACTGAAAAAACGCCCGGCAGTTAATGCTGGGCGTGATGTTTTTTAAAATATTCCTCGGCGGCAGCAAGATCTTCTGCGGTATCTATGGCCGGGCCGGAGGGGGAAATCTCGGCGCATTTAATGGTCATGCCGTCTTCTAAGGCGCGCAGTTGCTCTAATCGTTCCAATTTTTCAAGCGGACTTTCGGGCAAATTTACAAAGCGTTCCAACGCGGCACGCCGATACCCATAAATGCCACAATGATGCCAATACGGGGCACGTAAATTTTCTGGAGTTTTTTCCCGTTTGTATGGCACGCGTGAGCGCGAGAAATACAACGCGCGCGAATCTTTTGCCAACACCGCTTTGACGATATTGGGGTTATCTACTTCGTCGGTATCCGGCATGGCAAACGCCGCCGTGGAAATATCACATTTGGGGTCGTTTTTAAGCAAATTGGCTACGGCCAGCACCGTTTCTGTTTGGATAAACGGTTCATCGCCCTGTACGTTAATAATCAGTTGTTCGGGGCGGTTTTGGGCCGCTTCAAATACGCGGTCGGTTCCGCTTTGGCACGTCTCGCTGGTGAGTACGGCGTTCGCCCCAAATTGGGCGGCTGCCGCGACCACTAAGGGAGATTCAGTGGCGATAATTACTTCTCCAAGCCCGGTGTTTTTGCACGCTTCGTACACATGCTGAATGACGGGTTTGCCGCATAGCGGTTTTAAGATTTTGCCCGGCAAACGTGAAGAACCATAGCGGGCAGGAATAGCAATTAAAATATCACTCATGGTAAAACTCCTTCAATTTCTTGGCGCGACGTGGTGGCCGTACCCGATTTTTCTACTACAATTCCGGCGGCATAATTAGCCAGTACCGCCGCTTCTTTCAAATTAGCCCCGGCGGCAAGCGCCAGCGTCAAAACGGAAATGACCGTATCTCCCGCGCCGGTTACATCATATACTTCGCGGGCCGTAGCACGGACGGTGTAGGGTTTTTTTGCACCCTTTTCAAATAAACTCATGCCTTCTGCACTGCGGGTAATTAAAATAGAGTCGGCTTCCAACATTTTTAATATTTTTTGGCCTAATTTTTCAATAGCTTCTTCTCCGGATTTGGGGGCGGCTCCTACGCCTTCCCAGGCTTCTTTGGTGTTGGGAGTCATGCATGTAATGTGTTTGTATTTTTTGAAGTTGTCAATTTTCGGATCCACGCACACCGGGATATGTTTTTTACGGCATAGCGAAATGATTTTTTGGATATTTTGGTCGCTAAGCATACCCTTGCCGTAGTCAGACAAAATGACCCCTTTAGCGGTTTGAACGGCGTTTTCAAAATTTTTCATGCACGCGCGGGCAATGGCCGGAGATATTACTTTTTTACTTTCGCGGTCAAAACGGACGACTTGTTGTTGGTCGGCCATGACACGGATTTTTTGAGTGGTGGGACGATCGGAATCTTCGCAGATGCCGCTGATATTTACACCGCGCTTACGCAAAAAATCTTTCAGCATTTCGCCGCCTACATCCGGCCCGACTACGGAGATCATAACGGGTTTTGCATCTAACGCGGCTAAATTGACGGCTACGTTTCCAGCGCCGCCCGCGACGAAAAATTCCTTTTTTACATCAACTACCGGCACCGGGGCTTCCGGTGAAATGCGGCTGACCGAACCTTTAATAAAATGGTCTAACATAATATCGCCTACGACGATAATTTCCTGCCCTTTACAGGCTTTCAAAATGGTTTTTAATCGGGATTTGTTGGGTTGCATAATATTCTCCTGGATTTTTCTATTATATATTTAATTGGTCTTATACTCCAGTAGTTCTGCACTGACGCTACCGATAAATACTTCCGTTTTCATTTTGACGGGCATTTTTCGTTCGTCGTCAGTTAGCCACACTTGCAAACTTTTTCCTTTGCTTACAAAAATTCCTTCGCCGCGAAATTGCGGTTCTACCACAATACATTTGAATTTGCCTGCCGGCGTTTTGACGGTTTCGCGTTTAACTACTTTGACGACAAGCGGGTATTGCTCTTCGCGGTTGATGATATCAAATACGACGGGTTGGCCTTTGGTAAGAACTTGCCCGCGTACGAAATATAACGCAGTCAGCATGTCTAATACCGGCATTTCTAACGGGCCGGAAATCGGGCGTGAACCTGATTTTTTATGCACTTCGCCGCGATATGTTTTGGCCGGATAATCAAACAATACCCATTCGTCACGGCGGTAATTCCCTTCACGCAAACTTTGGCTGTATCCTAACGAAGAGAAATTTTGTGCATCTAACCACGATAAATTGATATCACGTACTTTAAAAACAGAATCAATGACCGGAGCAGAAAATGCGGTGGTTTGAATAACGTAGGCTTGTTTTCCGTCAGCCTCTATAATACCGCGGTTTTTAATATAGGCGGTACCTACTTTAACAAATGAATAATATAACCCGAATTTTAATTGTTCCCCTTTCCAGGGCGCATTTAATTCACTATCGGATTGGGGGATTTTGGCCGCAAGTGGGTTTAAGTTGCGAGATGACAAATCTAACAGTGGCTCATTTTTGAAAACGGCCGTATCGGGAGCGGGAGTAAATGTAGGCGCCGTAACGGTCTCGGTATCGTCTGCCAGGGTGTTATCTTCCGGCGTTAAAACGGTTTCATCTTCTAAAATTTTCGGATCTATGGGCTTTTCTTGTTTTTTGGGGGTTTCCTTTTTGGCAGTGTCGGCCTTTTTTTCAACTGTAAGAGGCGTCGCTGTTGATTCCGTGGTTTCTTGCGTGACCACGGCGGGTGTCGGTTGTTCTTCTTTGGGGGTGCGATGCCAAAAACATCCACCAAGTAAGGCTAATGTAAGTAATAATACTGTTGGTTTGTTCATAATTTTCCCTCGCGTAAAATGAATTGAGCCGCTCGGTATAAATTGGCGGCTATGTAATCGGGTTTTAAATCGGGATATTTTTTTAAGTGTTTGGGGCCATTAGCCGTTTTGACTAAAATAGATTTGCAGCCGATGGCGTGTCCAAAGTCAATATCCGATTTCTTATCGCCTATCATAAAGGAATATTTCGTATCAATATGGTATTTTGTAATCAGTTGTTGACCCAGTTTGGGCAAAGGTTTGCGGCACGCACATTTTTCTTCGGGAGCGTGCGGACAAAAAACGATATCATCAAAACGGATAGGGGATAGTAATTTGCACAAACGACCATTGACCGCGTGGGCTTGTTCTTCCTTAAAATAACCCCGGCCAATGCCCGATTGGTTAGAGACAATAAAAAAATGATATCCGGCTTTTTGTAATAACTTTAAGGCAAGTTTAGTGCATTTATACGGGCGGACTTTAGCCGGGTCGGACAAGTACCCATAGTCGTAAATAAGAGTTCCGTCCCTATCAAAGAAAACGGCTTTTATCATAGTCGTTCCTCCGGGTGAGCGGCTAAATAACGGTTGCCTTCTTCTTCGCGTTTCCAACGGTTATGTGCCCACAACCACGACGACGGATTTTCCCGCATCCACATTTCGTAATAACCGATAAGTTGTTTAGTAAATTTACGGACATTCTCTAATGAATAGTCGGTGGGGGGAGTAACCGGGTCATATACACGGCAACGCAAAAATCCATTTTTTTCACGTGTTACATTGACGGGAAAAACGGGAATTTGCATTTTGATAGCCAGTAGTGCTGTAATCGGTGCAAAGGCGGCGGTACGTCCTAAAAATGAAAACCACATTTCGCCCGAAACTGTATTTTGGTCAAATAAAATACCGAGCATTTTTTTCTTTTTTAACCACCGCATACACGCAAAAAAAGGCTTATCCTCGTGGTTGCTATATAAGGTGCGACCGGAAAATACATTACGCAAGCGGTTGATTTCTTTATCAACGTATGGGTTATCTACGCGTTGGGCCAAAACGGCTTTGTCAAACCCATAAGCCGAGGCGGCTAATCCAAATGCTTCCCAGTTGGTAAAGTGCCCGATGTGAATAATTCCGCCGGTAGTGCCTTCGGCTTGGCGTAATTTTTCTTCGCCTTCAATACAACAATGCTTTTTAAATTCGGAGATACTTAACGAAGATAATTGGATAAATTCGGCAAAGATGACACCCATATTTCGCCATGATTCTACGGCAATTTGGTGCACTTGGGCGGGTGTTTTGTCGGGGAAGGCGCGGGCGATATCGTGTTTAACCCGGGCAAAGCGTTTGCCCATTACAAAACGAGTGGCTCCCACCAAATGTTTGCCTAACCAAACGGCCGTTTGATAGGGCAACAGACGCACCGGGAAACATACGATTTTGAGTCCCACATATTGTAAATAGTGCGGCAGATTTTTTTCAAAACGGTCATTGGCCATATTTTTCATTATAGCAATTTTCGGCGGCTCAACCGTCTGTTTTGTTTAAGGCCGGGAAATGGTAAAATATAAAAGCATTTTTAATTAAGGAATTGACTATGGATTTAGTAAAAATCAAAGATACATTAGCCAAAAATGTCGTCGGACGCGGAGCATTGTGGACGGCATCTAAATTATATGAAGCGGGTGTAAAATTTAATCACAGTTGTTACAAAAACGGCTGGAAACCTGTAAAAAGCGTGAACTCGCGGGTGGTGTGCATCGGTAATATTACAGCCGGCGGCACCGGTAAAACAACAGCGGTTTTATTGGCGGCTACTACCCTGGCTAAAGCCGGGGTGCGCGTAGCGATTGTATCGCGCGGATATAAGCGCCGGCAAAAAACGAATGAACCGGTCATTTTGTTTGATAACCCCGATACAGATTGGCGGGCCGCAGGAGATGAACCTTTTATGATGAGCCGCGTGCTCAGTAAATATAAGGTGCCCATTGTTATTTCGCCTAACCGCGCCGAAGCCGCTACCGAAGCGTTACGCCGTTTCAAAAGTCAAATCATTTTGTTAGATGACGGTTTCCAACATCATCGGTTAAACCGCGATGCTAATATCGTATTGGTGGATGCCCAAAATCCGTTTGGCAATAAACAATTACTCCCTTACGGCATTCTGCGTGAACCGCTTACGGCGCTTTCCCGGGCGAATTTGATAGTGTTAACCCATTGTGATCAAGCCACCGAACGAGATTTAGAAAATATCAAAGATCAAATTCGCGAATATAACGATGAGGTGCCTATTCTGGAAAGTATCCACGCGCCGGAATATTATGTGAATTTGTGTACGGCTACACAAGTTCCGCTTGACGGTGTGACAGGACCAGTGGCCTGTTTCTGTGCGCTGGGCAATCCCGAAACATTTGAAAATACACTCGCCGGGCTTGGTTTAGAATTACGCCAAAAATGGCGTTTTCCCGATCATCAGTATTATACACGGGAACATTTGCAGTCGTTTGAAGATATGCGTGGCGAATTGCCGCTCATTACCACTTTCAAAGATTTTGTCAAATTCCCAGATAATTGGCGCGATATCTTGAAAAAAGATGTTTACGTGTTATCGGTTAATTTGCAAATTCGCGGCGGCGAAAGTGAAATGGATAAATTTATGGATGTGCTTTATCCGAACTTTGCCAAAATCAAGTAGTATTTGTTGTCATAATAATAAAGAATTAAAAGGAGAAAAATGATGAAAAACATAGCAACAATTTTAACGGGGCTGATGTGCTTGGGAGCGTGTATGACGCTGCCAACTTCCGCCGAATATGCTGCACGCGCAGATGGATATGTTAAAGACGGTAAATTAGAAAAAGCCATCACCGCTTATAATAAAGCCTTGACGATAAATCCGGATAATTTAGAAGTATATGCTTCGCGCGGGGCGGCTCATTATTTCATGGGACACTTTGATTTAGCACAACAAGATTTTGAACGTGCCTTAAAAGCCAACCCCTATCACGCCGATACATATACGGCATATGGTAGTGTGTTAGCGGCTCGCGGAGATTATAAAAGTGCACTTACTATTTTGAATATGGCTATTGACTTAAATCCGAGAAAACCGGAAAATTATTTTTCTCGCGCCGGTGTATATTTTATGTTGCAAGATTATTCCAAAGCCATAGCCGATTATAATACGGTGTTGCAAATGGCACCGGCCCGCGATGTAATCAATGCGCGTGGGGCTACTTACTTGCGCATGGGAAATA
This sequence comes from Candidatus Avelusimicrobium luingense, assembly GCF_902757105.1. Lineage (NCBI taxonomy): Bacteria > Pseudomonadati > Elusimicrobiota > Elusimicrobia > Elusimicrobiales > Elusimicrobiaceae > Candidatus Avelusimicrobium > Candidatus Avelusimicrobium luingense. Next base: position 77,045 of record NZ_CACVTK010000001.1, on the reverse strand, counting down.
AAGAATTAGCCGAGCAAGATTTTAAGGCGGCTAAAGAAGGCGATTTCCCGGATACGCTTAGTGTGTATTCACAAATTAAATAGGAGTTTCCCGTCGGAAGGAAAAAAGGAATTTGCGTCCGACGGGGTTGTTTTGGTATAATAAATATATCCAATTTACGTCACCGTAGCTCAGCTGGTTAGAGCGAGCGTTTCATAAGCGCTAGGTCGGTGGTTCGATCCCACCCGGTGACATGTTTTCAAAACCCTCTTGAAATAAGAGGGTTTTTTGTGCAAAAGATGTGAAAATGTGTTATGCTTTTAATATACGGAGAATTTATGAAAAAAATAGGAATTACATTTAGTTTGTTTGCCGCTGCTGTAACGTTGCAAGCCGCATCTACGTGTGAAACGCGTGTGGATAGCCACCCCAAAGCCACAACGTTGGAACGGGTAGATTATTGTTTAACCCCGGAAAAAGAAGGGCCCAAAGCGGCCGGCCCGGAAGTGATATATACCGGTATAACGGATAAAACTCCCGAGAAAACTCGAGCGGAAAAAAATACACCGCTGAAACAAAAATATTATGATGAAGAAAGTGTGGAAATTTCCCATGGCTATGTGGGGACGTCCCGTTTCCCGGTCTTAAGAAACGATATCCTTAGTGAGCGCGAATTGCAAGAAAAGCAAGCGCAAGAGGCTTTGCAAGATAAACCGGCCGAAAAACCGACGCGCAAAATGAAAACTAAAAAGACTAAAACGCAAACACAAGTAACAAAAACGCAAACCACTACGGTAACCGCCAATGCAAAAAAACCGGCCCGTACGATGACTTCGGTGCAAGAAACGGTAGTGGAAACGACTACTACACAAGAGCCCGCCGCCCCGACAGATATTCCTGAAACGGTAGTGACAACGGAAACAAATACGCTCGTACAAGAGAGCACCCCTGTCGCCCCGATTGATACAGAGGATCCTTTTTCTTTAGAATAAAGTAAGACGGCGCTTGACAAGTTGGTATAGAGAGATTAAAATAAGAATATGCAGAGCATTTTAACTTTTATTAAAAAACCATATGAACAAAAAGGTGTTGTTTTGGGAACGTGTGATTTGATTCTTAAAGCCATCGTTTTGTGTGTATGGGTATATTTGACCGTATTATTAGCCCGATTATTTATCGGTTCATTACTAAGTGATTACAACCCGCTTAACAAAATGTGGTGGTTTTCGTATTGCTTTTTAATGTTTTTCGGCATGACGTGGTTATCGTATATCGTATTTTTTGTGCGCGACTATAACGATAACTTTTAATCAATGCAAAATTTAGATTAGCCCGGGTTTAGCCCGGGCTTTTTTTGGGCATAACAAACCCCGGACAGGGTATCCGGGGTTAAAGATTATTTGTTTGATTTCTTTTTGGGCGAAGTTTTTACTTTTTTATTAGTAAGCAGATTTTCTAATTCCGCTTCGGCTTGGTTGAGAATTTTCTCATATGCCAGTAGTTGGGCGGTATCATCTAAAGTTGTATCTTTCCATACGTTATAAATTTCATATTGGACGCGTGTGTTTACTTTTTCTAAAAGTCGGCGCATTTGGGGGTCTCCTTTTATGGCAGGTTCGGCCAATTCATAAAATATATCCATCTGTTCCATGGCGTCTTCATAATGAGCCCGTCGTAATTGTTTGGGTGTAAGCGTGGGGGGATTATCAAAATCATCTTCGGACGATTTGGCAAGTTGAATGGCTTTTTCTAATTGACCCTGCTTTTGATAATTGCGAATCAGGCGCATATTGTTACGTAACATGGCGCGTTGTTCTACGGTAGAAGGCCCCATAAATAACAAGTCTAAATCTTCTAATTGATTGTCTATCCATTGCATTTGTACGGTTTTTAAGACATCTTTTACCGCAATTAAAACCGCCAAGCCTTCCTCGCATTTATCTTGTTGGCAAAGGCGTTTGGCTTCCTGAAGGGCATTGGTCAGTATACGCATTTGTTCATTGTTAGCCGCACTTTTTACATCTTCAAAAGATTGTTCCCATTGTGTTAAGGCCGTAGTACATTTGATTTGTTTTTTTAAGTTAGCGCTTGCTTTTGGGGTATGTGCCACAACCCACGTCGGTTTGGCTTGAACAGTGTAGGGTAGCAGTAAGGCGGTGATGGCAAAAACGGTAGCAAATCGTTTGTTCATAAAGGCTCCTTAAAAAGATATTCTACTTTCATTATTTGATTTTTTAAGCGGTATTGCAACCGATTTTTAGGCCTAGCAATCAGATAGGCCTTTTGGGTATGGCGTCCCTTTGGCAAATTAATCGCACCGTATACAGGTTATCAAGACTTGTTTATTATATGGTAGCGATTGATAAATATATTGCGTCAAGCGGACAATTAAAAAAGTAAAATATATATATGTTTAAGCGATTAAGTCTTTTAATGATAATAGGGCTCGTTGGATTTTCTGAGGTATTTGCCCAAAATAAAAATCCGGTTGCTTTTGTCAGGCAAACACAACAAGCAATAGAAACCGTACAAGAAACACAGCTGGGAATACGGTTTTTAATCACGGTTCCGCCCTATGTGGTCATAAACCCGGTAGTGGCAGAAGAAATTTTATTACAACATCCACCTAAATTGATTTCACCCGCCTTGCCGAAAGTACACGTATATCCTGCCTTAGAAAAAGCCATTTTTATGGCCAAGAATCGCGTGGACCGCACGAAATTTCCTGATAAAAACCGCATTGATGCGGTTATTTTTGATATGGACGGTACTTTATTAGATTCTTTACCGGCGTGGGATCATGCGGCAGCACGTTATCTAAAAACGCGTGGAATTGAATTGCCTGCTTCTGTTGAGGAACACATTAAACATCTTTCTCTGTTAGAAGGTGCGCGCTACATTGTAGCGCAGTTGAATTTGCCGGATCGTCCCGAGGATTTATTGGAACATACGCTTGCGGTTGTACGGCAACAATACTTAACAGAAATTTTACCAAAACCGGGTGCCGTTGAAATACTCAAAAAATTGCACGAGCAAGGTATTAAAATATGTGTAGCCACCGCTTCGGATGCCGCTTTAGCCCAAGCCGCTTTTGAACGGCTGGATTTAATGCAATATATTGATTTTATTATTGCGTGTGATGAAGTAGGAGAGGGGAAACATTCGCCTATTATTTATGAAGCCGCCTTATACCGATTAGGAACATCTAAAAAACGTACGTTGGTAGTAGAAGATGCCTTATATGCTGTCCAAACGGCTAAAAGAGCCGGATTTTTGACCGCGGGAGTATATGAACCTTTTCATCCGGCTGATTATGAGAATCGCGTAAAAAGTACGGCAGACTATTTTTTTGAATCATTAAATTAACCTATTCAATAAGGAGTATATGGCATGTCTGTGAAAACTTGTGTCATTTTGGTCTGTGTAGTGGGGGGGATCGGTTTTACATTTGATTATTTAGGGACAACGGGCGGTGTCTTTTCGGGAGGAATTGCCGGAGTTATGGGGCTAATTACTGCCTTGTGGTGTTCCTCTGAGAAGAAAACAAAACGGCTGGAAAAAACGTGGATTGCCGCCCAGGGGAAAGTAACTTCTTTCCGTACCGGCTTAGCCCCGGCCAACGCTCCACAAGAAGGATATACCGCCCAACGGCAATATGCCGCCGTCGTTACCGTACATACCGCGCAAGGCGATACGGAAATTATAGACCATAAATGGCAAAAAACGATTCCGCAAATCGGGGAATTACGGGAAGTGCGGCTTAATCCGGAAAATGTATTAGAAGGATTTGTTTATTATAACGAAAAATCACTCCTAACAATTCCACTGATGATAAGTCTGGGCGGTGTTCTCGGTTGGATATTGATACGATGCATACCGGATAATTTCTTTTCGTGTTTGTTCCCCGCGCCGGTATGGAAAAATCCGGGACTTCGCTTTCTATATTTGATAGGATGGGGATGGCTGGTATTGGGAATTCTCGCGCTACAAGATGCGTGGCGGTTTTTTCGTCGGGCATCGTTTGTAGAAGGTAAAGTAATTTCTTTCAAAACACGTGAAAATACCAACTCACGCAACGGCCGCATATATAAAGTGTATGCCGAAGTGATTTCTTTTCCCTATGAAAACGGAACGCGTGAGTGGTGTAGTAATGTATGGAAATATCACGAGCCGACAATCGGTGCGGTACGTAAAATAGGTATCCGGCGACCGGATATGAAAAACCTGTTGCAAACTTCTTCGCCGTCTTTATCAACGGATACTATGCAGCAAGGGAAGTCGTCGCAAGAAGAAGAAAATTTTCGCATATATTCACCGTTCCCTTATATTGTGGGAAGTATTTTGGTGCTGCTCGGCTTGATTGTATTAGTAGTGCTTTGGAATATAAAATAAATACTGAAACGGCGGGGCTTTTTTGAATCAACTAAATCTTAAATTTCTTCAGTATTTTTTTGGCTTCGCGACGGTCTTGTTTGAGTTGGGCGACTAACGCGGGCAGTGTGCCGAACTTTGTCTCGTCACGCAGTTTATCCGCAAACCAAATCGTAATTTTGCGTCCGTAAATATTAGCATCAAAATCAAAAATATTTACTTCTACAAGCGGCAAAATCCCGTCAATAGAGTTAACCGTCGGGCGAAAACCAATGTTACAGAACCCGTCGTACAAATTTTTACCCACGCGTACTTTGACGGCAAATACGCCAAGCGGTAAGATTTTATAAATACCGGTGTCTAAATTAGCGGTAGGAAAACCGAGCGTACGGCCTAATTGTTTGCCTTTAATTACTTTCCCCGTTACTTCGTATGGACGACCGAGTAATAAATTGGCTTGTTCAATATCGCCGGTAGCAAGCACCTTACGAATAAGCGATGACGAAATTTTTTGTGTCCCTGTTTTATAAAACCGCACAATTTCAAACGGCAGGTTTAATTTTTCACATTGGGCTTTGAGCCAATCGGCTCCGGCCTGACGGTTTTTCCCCAAGGCGAAATCTGCCCCGATTAAAAGTCCGCCCATATTGTATTGTTTAAGTAGTACATCCTTAAAAAATTTTTCTGCGCTCATGGTGCGACACGTGGTAAAATCTAACGCTTTGGCGCAAACTCCCAACTCGCGTAAATACCGTTTCTTTTCGTCGGGAAGTGTAAGTACAGTCATTTCCGGTTTAGTGCCCAGTAATGTTTTTGGGGGGAGCGGAAAATATAACACAAGCGGTTTTAGGCGTGCTTTGGCTGCTTGCATTTCCAATTGATTGAGTAGGAAACGATGCCCCGTATGTACGCCGTCAAATGTGCCGATAGTAATACAGTTTTTCGTCATAAGGAAATAATCCGTTTATAAAGTGTTTCTGCTTGCGTCTGTTTTAGTTGCGCGCCGTCAAATGCTTGGGCTACATGGTAGGGGCCGATTTGTAAGCGGCGCAGTTGGGTTAAGTGTCCAACGGTATCTAACTTTTGAGCGAGCAAATATCCTAAAGCACGCACATAAGTTCCGCATGAACAATGTACGGTAAATTCTACCGTTTTCGGGGATGTTAAGCAAATTTTTGTCCACGTTATATTGACACGGTTAAATTTACGTTCCATTTTTTCTCCGGCGCGGGCCAGCGAATACATCTTTTGTCCGTTGATTTTTTTGGCACTGAAAAACGGAATAGGTTGCTCAATATCGCCCGATAAAGTTTGGGCGGCTTTTTCTACGTCTGTTTGTGTGAGCGGGGGGACGTTTTTTTCGGCGGTAATTTCGCCGTAAGCATCCCACGAGTCCGTTTCTTGCCCCAGCGTAAGTGTGGCCGAATATACTTTAGATAATTTCAAAAATTCCGCTTGCCGCTTGGTGGCTTCCCGCCCAATCAGTAAAATCAGTAGCCCGGTAGCCATCGGGTCAAGCGTACCGCTGTGTCCGATTTTTTTAGTGCCTAATATGCGCCGGGAAATCGCAATAATATCGTGCGAAGAAAAATCGCAGGGTTTATCAATAAGTAGTAGCCCGGTGGGTGAAAGATTAGTGCAAGTTTTTAACGACATCTTGTACCACTTCGGCCAGTGCGTCGGTTACTTCGGCAAGCGTCTTGTCCGTTACCTTAAATCCCGCAGCACGGGCATGCCCGCCGCCACCGAAAATTTGGGCAATACGGCTGACATCGGCCGCTCCGCGCGAGCGTAAATTAACGGAAATTTTATCCGGTTCTTCTTTGATAAGGGCCGAAATTTCCACGCCGGGAATCATCGTCGGCTGGCTGACAATCCCTTGTGTTTGGGCGGGGGTTGCCCCGAAAGTTTCAAAATCGCGTTTGGTTAAAATAATTTGGCTGTATTTATTATCAAAACGCATTTCCATTTTTTCCAAAGCGCGGCCCAATAATTTAAGTTCAATATAAGATTTGGTAAAGTAAATGACTTGGTTGATTTGGCTGATATCGGCTCCCAAGGCAACAAGTGCCGACGCCACGCGTAAGGCTTCCGCGGTGGCATTAGAGTGGACGAAACGGCCGGTATCGGTAACAAGCCCGGTATATAAACAGGTGGCTTCATCGGGAGTGGGGAGTATATTTTCTTCTCCGGAGGCTTCATAAAGTTGGAAAATAATTTCCGCGGTAGAAGATGCCCCCGAATCAATATGATTTACATGACCGTAGGCGTCACTGACTAAATGGTGGTCTATATTGACCAGTGTTTTGGCGGGAATTAAAATATTTTCCAAGTCGCCGCCGCGTTGCCGGTCGGAACATTCCAATAGAATGACGGTATCAAAATCGACCTTGGCAGGAAGTTCCCCTACATGGACTTTTTGCAGTCCGGGTAAAAATTTCAAATCATTTCCGATAGCCGGCGCGGCATACGCATAAACAGTCTTGCCCAAGCGTTCTAACAGCGAGGTCATGGCTAGCGTGCACCCGAGAGAATCCCCGTCGGGGTTTAAGTGCCCGGCAATAAAAAACTTCTTACCGCTTTTAATGGCATGCCAGATACGGGCAAAACTTTCGTCTTTATTTTCCATTTTCGTGTTCCTTTTCAATAACTTGAAAAATGGCTTCTACGCGAGAGGCTTTTTCCGGTGTATCGTCGTACTCGAACGTAAAGGAAGGAATCCGTTTTAAGTGGAGCCGTCCACGTAATTGTGCGCCGATTTCTTTGCGAAGCAGACTTAAGGCTTCTTGCGTCTTTTTGCGGTCTTCGGGCGAGCCAAATACCGAGAAATATACCTTTGCCGATGATAAATCTTTCGTCAAATGTACCGCCGTAATGGTTACAAATCCGCCAAAATTACCTGTGGCGGCGGCTTTAGTAACGAGTGTGTTGATTTCTTCCAATAAAAGGGTTTCTAATCGCTTAATTCGGTCTATCATAATTCCATTATAGCATTTTGGGATAGCACAAAAAACACTTGCATTTTGTTGAAAAACATATTAAACTATGCTTAAGGTGCTGTAAAGCACTTTGGAATCTATGTGAAAAGGAGAACGATTATGAAACAAGGGTTTACCTTGATCGAGTTGTTAGTTGTGGTACTTATTATTGGTATTTTATCTTCCGTGGCGTTGCCGCAGTACACCAAAGCGGTGGAAAAAGCACGTGCGACGGAAGCGATTCAGTTGCTTGGTGATATGGCTACTGCCCAACAAATTTATCAAATGGGTATGGGCGTTTACACCAACGACTTGTCCATGTTAGACTTGCAGTTGCCCGGCTTGTGCGGCACTACTATGGCCTACACCAAAAACTTCAAAGTAGAAGTGTTAGCCAGTGGTACTACGTTCAAAGCGGCCGGTACTCGTATTACTTCTACCGGTGCTGTTAGCACGGAACCGCAATACGCCATCATCTTGAACATTGATGCGTCCGGTACCATCACCGAATGGTGTAGCTCTTCTAAAACGGGCACCCGTGGTTCCAACGTTAACAAATACTGCAAATCTATTGCCAACAACGCGTCTGGTACGATTAAATAAGTTGGATTTGCAACACAAACACTCCCTAGCAATAGGGAGTGTTTTTTTGTTCGCTTATTATATCCGGTGGCTTAATGGTTGTGCGGAATCTTATGTAGCAAAAAACTCCCCAAACGTTAGTTCGGGGAGTTTATATTCGGTAAGTTATCACTTACATCTTAATACGTCTGGTTACGTTTTCCTTCTTGATACATTCAATGATGTCGCCTTCGGCAACGCCTTTGAAACCTTCCACCAAGATACCGCACTCGTATCCTTTTTCCACTTCTTTGACGTCATCTTTGAAGCGTTTTAAGCCACCCACTTTACCGTGGCCGACTTCTTCGCCGTTTCGTTTGACGCGTACTTCATAGCCGCGGAAAATTGTTCCGCTGTCCACGAGTGAACCGGAAATGATACCGGAACTTAATTTAAGTACCTTTTTAATGGTGGCTGTGCCGACTATTGTTTCCACTACATCGGGTTCTAATAACCCTTCCATGGCGGCTTTGATATCTTCTAATAATTCAAAGATAATCGTATAGCGGCGGATTTCAATGCCTTCGCGTTCGGCTTCGGCTTGGGCTTTGTGTTCGGCATCTACGTGGAAACCGATGACAACAGCATTAGAGGCTTTGGCGAGCAAGATATCCGATTCGTTAATGTTTCCCGGCGCGGAAAGCACAATATCTACTTCCACTTCGTCGGAAGGGATACGCAATAACGCATCTTTAATGGCTTCAATGGAGCCTTGCACATCGGCTTTTAAGATTAAACTTAATTTTTTAACCGAGTTGGTGCCGTCTTCACTCTTAGCCAAGTTCATCAACGACGCTTGCTTGCGGTGTGCTTGCGAATCTTCTTTGAGCGCAAGTTTGCGTTTTTCGGCAGTATATCGGGCTTCTTTTTCGCTGGGCATAATATAAAGCGTATCGCCTACTTGCGGCGGTTCTCCGTTAATGCCCAAAATTTCAGCCGGAACACTCGGGCCGATTTTTTGATAACGTTGCGAATTTTCATCAATAAGCGCGCGGATACGTCCGTAGTTTGTGCCGACGATAAACGGATCGCCCACTTTCATCGTTCCTTTTTGTACAAGAACAGTAGCGACGACACCGCGTTTGTTATCGCGCTTACTTTCCAAAATGACGCCCACGCCGGGTCTATCCGGATTGGCTTTTAATTCCATCATTTCGGCTTGCAGGGAAATCATTTCCAACAACTTATCAATGTTGATATGTTTTTTAGCAGAGATTTCCACAAAAATCGTACTGCCTTGCCATTCTTCCGGCACAAGTCCGCGGGCGGCCAAATCTTGTTTAACACGATCGGGGTTAGCACCGGGCAAATCAATTTTATTGACTGCTACAATGATAGGTGCTTTAGCCGCTTTGGCGTGTTCCATGGCTTCAATCGTTTGAGGCATGATACCGTCGGTAGCGGACACTACCAGCACCACAATATCGGTGGCTTGCGCTCCGCGCGCACGCATGGCCGTAAAGGCTTCGTGCCCGGGGGTATCTAAAAAGGTTAACACCCCACGCGGGGTTTTAACACGATACGCACCGATGTGTTGGGTAATGGCTCCTGCTTCGGTAGCAATAACATTAGATTTGCGGATAGCGTCTAATAAACTTGTCTTACCGTGGTCCACGTGCCCCATAATGGTAATCACAGGACTGCGCGGTTTTAAGTCGGCAGGGTCATCTTCTTTATCCATTGCAGCAACGGCTTCTTGGGTTAAATCTTCTTCGGCCAGTTCTGCTTTAAATCCGCACTCGTCCACGATTAACTCAATCATATCCTTTTCTAACCGTTGGTTAATAGTGGCGAAAATACCCATCATCATTAACTTTTTGATGAAGTCATTTGTTTTCAAATTCATCTTTTCGGCTAATTCTTTGACGGTGGGCTGCCCAACAATACGAATTGTTTTTTCATCTTTTTTCGGAGCGGCTTGTTCTGCCGGTTTGACATGACCATGGCGATCCGTTTCTACAAAATTCGGTTTAGGTTGTTGTTGAGATTGCTCTTGCGGTTGTTGCGGCCGTGGCGCAGCGGTAACCGGGGGGACTGCTTTTGGCTCTGCCGGTTTTTGCGGGGCAGGTTGCGCAACTTGCGGCTTTTGCAACGGGACTTGCGGTTTAGGCAAGGGCGGTTGCACGGCAACGACGGGCTTTTGCTCCGGCTTTTTGGGAGCAGCCGTTACGTTGAGCGATTGCTCGGTTTGTTTGGCTACATGCGTTGGCGCATTTTCCGTATGTTTATGCGGTGTATGCGTTTGAGCATTTTTTTTGGACGAAGGAACGTCTCCCTTTTTTACTTGGGCCGACTCGTCTTTTTTATCAGCCGTTTTTTTGACTACTTTTTTAGCGGTTGTTTTTTTCGCCGCTTTTTTAGTGTCATCTTTTTCGGCTTTTGTTCCGGTTGCTTTTTTAGTCGTTGTTTTTTTCGCGACCGGTTTTTTGGTTGTTTTTTTCGCCGCCACTTTTTTCGTTGTAGCCGTTTTGGAAGATTTTTCCTCCTCGGTATTATTAGTTGTCTTTTTGTTCATGTTGCGGCTCCTGCTCTTGCCCTTTGGCGGAGACTTTCTTCGTTCCTTTTTCGCTTTCAAGCGCTTGTTGTGTCACCGTAGCATTGGCTTGATTTTCTAAATCTACTAAATATTTTTTTGCGCCGGTGATAATGTTTTCCGCCGTTTTTTCACCGATACCTTGTACGGTGGCTAAGTGTTCCGGGGTGGCCTGAGCCAATTGTTCTACCGTCGTAAAACCGGCTTTTTGTAATACTTCAGCCATTTTTTCACCGATACCTTCCACTTGGGCAAATAACCGTTGGATATTTTCTACCGTTACTTGTTCGGATTGGGCTTTTTGGGTTTCGCTCTTAACCGTTAAGTCCCACCCGGTTAAGCGGCTGGCCAGTTTAATGTTTTGCCAATCTTTACCAATCGCAATAGCCAATTGATCGTCGGGGACGATGATAAGTGCTTTCTTTTCGGTTGCGTTGATAATTTTAATCAAGTTGGCTTTAGCCGGTGCAATGGAGTTCATTAACACCGTGGAGATATCGTTGGAATGGTTGATTAAATCAATGCGTTCGCCGGATAATTCGTTCATAACCGCGCGGATGCGGATGCCCCGCATGCCGACGCAGGTGCCGATCGGATCAATCTTGCTGTCAATGCTGGACACAATCACTTTAGCGCGGAAACCCGGATCGCGTTCAATCTTTTTAATTTCTACGATTCCTTCTTCAATTTCCGGTACTTCTACTTTGAATAATTCTTCTAAAAAGCGGTTGTTGGCGCGCGATAAAATTACGTACGGCCCGCGTTGACCTTTGTCTAAGCGAAACGCGGCCGATTTATAGCGGCCTAATACCGGATCGTCGCCGATGTTGGCAAGATCGTTAGCGCTAAGTACTTTAGCGATAACGGCTTTAATGCGAGATCCGATAGCATAGCGTTCTTTGTGAATTTGTTCGCAGTAGGGGAGTAAGGCTTCCACTTTCCCTAAATCTACAATGATATCTCTGTCGGAAAAACGACGTACCGAGCCGGTAATTACTTCGCCTTCGCGCGGTTTATATTCGTTGTAAAAATTGTCCCGTTCAATGCTGCGTACTTTTTGAATAAGAACTTGTTTGGCAATTTGCGCCGCAATGCGGGAGAAGTCTTTTACTTCCAGCGTAATCGTAACGGTATCGCCAACTTTCGGATTTTTCAAATATTGTTTGGCGTTTTCTACGCTGATTTCCGTTTCGGCATTAGTTACAATTTCGGTAACATTTAATAATTGATAGGCTTTGATAGAGCCGGTTTCTACGTCTATTTTAGCGCTGATTTGGGCCGTTTTGCCTAAATTTTTGCGTAACGCAGACACTAACGCATCTTCAATGGTTTTTAAAATGTCTTCGCGTTTAATATTTTTTTCCCGTTCAAGTCCTTCTAAAGCGAGAATTAAGTCTTTGGCTGTTCCTTCCATGGTGTGTTTCTCCTTGTGATTAAAATTCCAATACAGGGTCTAAGTTGGCTTTTTTGATATTGTCGTAGGCAAAGCGGTACTGATTTGTTCCGTCGTCTAAAACAAATGCGTTGTCATCGGCTTGGGCGATAACTCCGGTAAAAAATCCGCGGCCTTCCAACGGTACTTTGAGTACCACTTTCACACGCTGCGAAATAAATTGTTTGAAATGTGCGGGCTTTTTAAGCACGCGGTTTACGCCGGGAGAAGATACTTCTAAAATATAAGCCCCGTCTATCAAATTTTCCATTTCTAAAATGGCGTCTATTTTGTCGGTTAAAACGCCGCAATCATCTAGCGTAACGCCACCGATTTTATCTACAAAGAATTGGAGTAGTTTTTTCTTGCCTTGGTTTTGGATGACTAAATCAACCAATTCCACTTGTTCATTTTCCAATGCTTTGGCAACAGTTTGTTCAATCGTTTTTGGGTCTCTCATAAATTACTCCTTTGAGCCGTATTAACGAAAGAGCGACTTGCTGTCAAGTCGCTCTTACTATATACATTATAGTATTTGGGGAAAAACCTGTCAATCAATCTAATTAGTTTTTTGCCTTGCCGGGGGGAAAGCCCTTCGCTACAATAGAAAAGCCGTAAATCTTTTAAGGAGGAAAGCACATGAAGAAAATACATATTACAGCACTGGCCATCGTGTTCTTATTGATGGTAAGTTTGGTTTTTGCCCAATCAGGGGAAAAAACCTATGTCAGCGGCGATATTTCTGCTATGGATGTTCCCGGCGGAGTTATCGTTCAAGGCGAACAAGTAGCCGTAACGGTACCTATGCAAGGTGCGTCTGCCCGGTCTGCCAAAAAACCGGCAGCACATCGTGTACAAGTTAACCAACAAGCGGCGGGGGCTAAAGCCACGCACGTCCAAAATGCGGCCTCGCTTAAAAAAGGGGAACCGAAACTGACGGTACAAACAGGCTCCACCGAAACAGATGTTTATGATGTGCGTGTGAAAAATAAACGTGGTACTACCAATTACGGAGTAGTGGAACAAACGGTTACTAATCCGAAAGGGAAACAACAAACCGAAGGGATTGTTTATGAATCTTATTCACCCAGCAAATCCGCTCGGACGAATGATAAAAAAATGGAAGTATCATTAGCGGCGGGACAAGTTGTTTCTTATAATAAGGATACCTTTTCGGATCGTTATAGTTCTAACGGTTTAGCCGCTTCGGTAAGTATGCTTTACCATATGAATAATTATTTAGCCGTTGGGTTAGATTATATGATGTTCCATCCGGCTGAAAAATCACATAATACCGGCATAGATGAACGGCATTACCACGCGATGTATGCACATGATATTTCTCTTGCCGGGAAATTAACTTTTAATCCATGGAGTAACTTTCGCATTTATTCGCCTATGGGGGTAGGTATGATGAATGCGCGTATGAAAAGCACCGTTTTTGGGGTGGATGAAAGTAACGATAAATGGGGGGCGGCATTTTACATCGGCGCCGGTATGCAATATGACGTAACCGATTGGATGTTTGCCGGATTGGAATATCGTTATGCTTATGGGTTTATCAGTGATAAAAACCTGACTTCCACCCATAAAGACCGCGATTTGCAATTCCATACGTTGATGTTGCGTTTGGGAATGCGGTTTTAGGTATTTTGTCATAAAGATAAATAAAAATAAGGGAACGAAAAAATCGTTCCCTCTTTTTTGTCGGTTGTAAGGGGATAAGTTGCGTTCTATGGCTTTTTTTTGCTACATTTTTTAATGTAAGATAAAATTTATCTCTTACAAATAAAATGATTTTTCTTTGGACAACAAAGAATTTTTATAAAAGGAGAAATTATGAAGAAAGTAGTTGTACTTCTTTTATTAGCGTGCGTCTGCTTGCCGCTGTCTGCCGCAAGTTATCGCCGTTCGCAAGATAATAGCCCCAAAAAACATAATTTGGAAATTGCGTATGAAATTTCCGATTATGGCTATCGCGAACCCCACATGGAATATCCTATTCACATCACTGCCAAAAAGCAGGGGATCAGTTTGGTTTACACCCGTGTCAGTGTTAGTTCGGAAGAAGTAACAGAGGAAGATCCGTCCTTTGCCACGTTAGAATTGCGTTATATGGACGGTAAAGCCGATTACGACGGGTATTTTGTAGATGGTTATGGGAATGGTACACCAGCTCAGTTGTATGATGAAAAAGATTATTACATGGAAGCGGCCCTTAAAATCGGTCGGTATTATACATTATCCGATGCTATGAAATTATGGCCTTATTTAGGTATCGGTTGGCGCTCGTTACGTAACGGCGAAGACGGATGTGTCGATTTGGGAGGAGGCGTTTGTGGGGAAACTTATCAACGTACTTCTACTTATATTTATGTGCCTATCGGTTTGAAATGGGAAACGAACTTCGGCAGCGCTGTCAAATTGTCGCTTAACGGGCAGTTCGACTGGTTGTTGCGCGGAAACCAAAGCAGCCATACCACGATGTTGGTGAATTCAACTAACTTTTCTAACAAACAAGATAAAGGATACGGCGTACGTGCCAGTGCCAAATTAGAAACGAATTTCGGCAAAATGGGCGTATTTGTGGAACCGTTCTGGCGGTATTGGAAAATCCAAAACTCTGCCGAAGAATGGATCTATAATATGTCAGACCCTACGGAGCCGGTTGAATACGTAATCGAACCGTTTAACATTACGCGTGAATACGGTATCCGCGCGGGTATTACGTTCTAATCTATTTTTCTTGGTGCAAAAAAGTAACCCCTTCGCTACAATAAAGCGAAGGGGGATTTTTTATGCAACAAGTACCGTTTAATTTTAATGCAAGTAAAAATTTGGAAATTTTATCAAAAACCGCTTTTTTAACAACGCACCGCGCCGGAAAAACGAATATTATGGTAACGGCCTGGGGGGCCATAGGTGTTATGTGGAAATTGCCCGTTTTTGTAGCCATGGTGCGAAAAAGCCGGTACAGTTATAAACTTATTGAAAAAACACGTGAATTTACCGTTACCTTTCCATATACTGATTTATCTAAAGTAGCCAGCGTTTGCGGGCAATCGTCGGGGCGAGATGTGGATAAACTGGCGCTTACGGGGTTATCTACGCGTCCGGCGCATCAAATCACGACGCCTGTTTTAGACGTGCCGGGCATGCATTTGGAATGTAGTGTAATTTATGCACGGCTGATGAGTGCGGAAAAATTAAACTCCGCCATACAAGAATTGTGGTACGATAGACAAAGTAATGATTATCATGCGTTTTTTGTATCGCAAATTTTAGATAGTTATATTACCCCGTAATTTGCGTGTAGCGCGGCCCGCTTAAAATAAGTACAATAAACGTATGGACAATACCAATTTCAAAAGCGGATTTGCCGTTTTGTGCGGACTTCCCAATGCGGGAAAATC
Source organism: Candidatus Avelusimicrobium luingense (assembly GCF_902757105.1). Lineage (NCBI taxonomy): Bacteria > Pseudomonadati > Elusimicrobiota > Elusimicrobia > Elusimicrobiales > Elusimicrobiaceae > Candidatus Avelusimicrobium > Candidatus Avelusimicrobium luingense. The sequence goes on along the minus strand of NZ_CACVTK010000001.1, from coordinate 61,718 downwards.
TACCTTGCTTAACCGGTTTGCGGGCGGGTTACTTTCGGCCGTTACCTACAAACCGCAAACAACACGCCAAAATATTTTGGCGATTTGTGAAGGGGAGAATTACCAAATTGTTTTTGTGGATACTCCCGGTTTTCTCAAACCCGAATATAAGTTACAACAAACCATGGTGTCATGCGTAGATCGTGCCGTAAGCGAAGAAGCCGATGTGGTACTTTTTTTGGTGGATGCTACGGTTGATTATGCCTTGAACGCACCGTTGGTAGAAAAATTAAAACAAGTAAATTGTCCTATTTTTCTCGTCTTAAATAAAATTGATATTGTCAAAGATCCTTCTCGATTAGATGCGCTTGAAAAACAAATTACAAGCGAGTTGAAAATTGTTAAAAAATTCCGTATCAGCGCGCAACAAGGCGTTAATGTGGGCAAATTGCAAATGGCGGTTGTGTCTGTCTTGCCGACGAGCCCGGCCTATTTCCCGCCCGGTCAATGGACGGACCGTTGGGAACGGTTTTACGCGGCTGAATTTATCCGCGAACAAATTTTCCTACTCTATCAAAAAGAAATCCCGTATAGTACCTACGTGGAAGTGGAAAAATTTACCGAAAATTTAGGTGACAAAAATTTTATCCGTGCGCGTATCCACGTAGAACGTGAAAGCCAAAAACCCATTGTGATCGGCAAGGGGGGAAAGATGATTGCTCAATTACGTCAACGTGCGCAAAAACGGGTGGAAGAATTTTTAGGCCGACCTTGCCGGGTAGAGTTACAAGTTGTGGTGTCGCCGGGATGGCGAAACAACAGCGAACTTTTAGAGAAATTCGGCTACATTGTGCGTGACGACGAAACCATGCAATAATAATTTGTGGAAGCGCTAATGTAACTGCCGCACGATTTCATCCAGTGCGGCAGTTAGTTTTTTATATTGACTAACACCATCGGTATCTACAAACGGAAAGCAGGAAACTCGCAGTGAATTTTTCGGCGCGTACGGGTGGCGCTTAAGACCGTCTTTTAAGTTTTCAAGCCCTGTGTTTATAAGGGCGCGGTTAATGTCGTCGGCGTTGATTTTGTCATCCGTAATTTGCAAAGTAAGCGTGGTGTAAGAACGGTATTTTTCGTCTGAAACGAGCGGCGTGCAAAAATCAGTAGTGGCGGCCCAATCGGTTATCCATTTGGCGTGTGCGCGACATAACGCATCCATTGCCGCGAGCCCACCGTTTTGGTTCATCCACGCGGCGGCTTGTCCGGCGCACCAAATAGCGGTAGTGTTTGGCGTATTGACTGTTTGAAAATTTTTGGCTTGTTCTACGGCGCGTGTTAAATCTAAAAAGTACGGTACAACGCGCGGTAATTTTTGCAGACGTGCTTGGGCGGCGGGACTTAAAATCAGTACGCTTGTTCCACCCATTGTTCCAAAGCATTTTTGCAAGGAAAATAATAAAATATCAAATTCATTTTTCGGCAGTAACCGTCCGCCCGCACACGAAGTGGCATCCCACGCTACGAGCGTATTTTTGCCGCGTTTTTGCCACACGCGTGATAAATATTCGTTGGGTAATTGCACCCCGGTGGACGTTTCGTTGGGGGTTAAAACGATTAAACCGGCGTTATAATCAGGTTCTTCTGTTGGAATCAACTCACCGGGTTTTGTAAAACGCACGGTGTTTTTTACGTTGGGCAAACGTTCGGCCATTGTGCCGGCCCACCGACGGGAAAATTCCCCAAACGCCAGTCCGCTTAATGTGTCCGTAGTCAAATTCCACAGCACCGCATCCATAGCCGCATTGCCGCCACCCGGGAAAAAACAAAGCGAATAATCGGGGGGGATTTTCAGCAAGCGACGCAGTTCCCGGTCGGCATATTCATAAATATCGCGCACAACGTCCGGCGCGCGGTGGTTGCGTTCAAAGTGAGTGGCGCACAGCGGTGTTTGGCGTAACGTATGAAGTGCTTGCCCCGGGCCGCACGCAAAGGTGCTGGTGGGTAATGCTTTTTTTTCTAACATAATAGTATTGTATAAAACAATGTGCTTTTTTGTTTGTTTCGTTGGCAAAAATAAATATCTTGACATTGTTTTTTTTTTGTTAAACTTTGTAAAGAAGAAAAAAAATTAGAAAAGGAGTATTTCTATGAAAAAACAAATATTCGGTTTACGCGGTTTTACGCTGATTGAATTACTAGTAGTGGTTTTGATTATCGGTATTTTAGCCGCGGTAGCGTTACCACAATATCAAAAAGCGGTTCTTAAAGCGCGTTATACGCAACTGATGGCGTTTGGAAACGCGATTGAAAAAGCCGCTATTGCCTACCATATGGCAAACGGTAAATATCCGGCCCGGTTTGATGAGTTGGATATTGATTTGCCTTTAACGGGAACGGAAGGAACAATGGAAAATGGTAAAGGTTCGCATAAAACATATAAAGAGTTTACCTGTGAAATTTCTTCCGGTATGTCGGATAGAACAGATGCAATGCATTGTTATTTGATAACTTCCGGTCAACTGCTATCCTATTACTCCAATTATAGATCTGCCCCGCAATGTATGGCTACTCGTACTTGGAGTGTCGGCAATCAAATTTGTCAAAACATGACGCATAGTTCAACCCCTGTCGGTCAATACGGAGATGGAAATTCGGGCAACTATTTTCAAAACCGCTATCAATTTCAATAGTTGTATTTTTTCGCACTCGCTAATTTGCTAAAATATAGTGACGGATTTATTTTCAATTAGGAGAAATTCATGAGCTGCGAAAAATGTACCACAGAAGTACAGAATATGTGCTGCGTTTGCAAAGGCGCTAAGCACGATCCGGCCCCGATTCCCGAAGAAGGAAAATGGGTCAAATCTAAACAAATTTCCGACGTGAGCGGTTTTACCCACGGTATCGGTTGGTGCGCCCCGCAACAAGGTGCGTGCAAACTTTCGTTAAACGTCAAAAATGGTGTGATTAAAGAAGCCTTGGTAGAAACGTTAGGCTGCTCGGGTATGACGCACTCTGCTGCTATGGCGGCGGAAATCTTGCCCGGTAAAACGATTTTGGAAGCATTAAACTCCGACCTCGTTTGTGACGCTATCAACACCGCTATGCGCGAACTTTTCTTACAAATCGTTTATGGCCGCACCCAAAGTGCTTTTTCCGACGACGGACTTGCTATCGGGGCGGGCTTGGAAGATTTAGGTAAAGGCCACCGCAGCCAAATCGGCACCATGTACGGCACCGAAGCCAAAGGGCCGCGTTACTTGGAAATGGCCGAAGGTTATGTACTTAAAATCGGTTTAGATAAAAACGATGAAATCATTGGTTACCAATTTGTCAACTTGGGCAAAATGATGGACGCGATTAAAAAAGGCGAAGACCCCAAAACGGCGTATGAGAAAAACATCAGCAAGTACGGCCGCTTTGATGAAGCCGTCAAAGTTATTGACCCCCGCAAAGAGTAAGCCCGAGGAGAAAACACTATGATTACGTTTGAAGGATACGAAAGAAGAATTGATAAAATCAATGCCGTACTCAAAGAAAACGGCATTAAATCGTTAGAAGAAGCCAAAGAAATCTGCACCAAAAAAGGCGTAGATGTAGAAGCCATTGTAAAAGGCATTCAACCGATCGCTTTTGAAAACGCCGTGTGGGCGTACACCGTCGGTGCGGCGATTGCTTTTAAGAAAGGCGTAAAAACGGCCGCCGAAGCCGCCGAACAAATCGGTGTAGGACTTCAAAGTTTCTGCATCCCCGGTTCTGTGGCCGATCAACGTGCCGTAGGTTTGGGACATGGTAATTTGGGTGCGATGTTGCTTCGCGAAGAAACCAAATGCTTCTGCTTTTTAGCCGGACACGAAAGTTTCGCCGCGGCGGAAGGGGCTATCGGTATTGCCCGCACCGCTAACAAAGTTCGCAAAGAACCCTTGCGCGTTATCTTAAACGGTTTGGGTAAAGATGCGGCGTATATTATTTCCCGCATTAACGGTTTTACTTCCGTGGAAACCGAATATAACTATAAAACCGGCGAACTCAAAATCGTCAGCGAAAAAGCGTTTTCCGACGGCGACCGCGCCAAAGTAAAATGCTACGGGGCCGATGATGTCAACGAAGGCGTAGCCATTATGCGTCATGAAGGTGTGGACGTATCCATTACCGGAAACTCCACCAACCCGACCCGCTTTCAACACCCCGTTGCCGGTACCTACAAAAAATGGGCGACCGAAAACGGTAAAAAATATTTCTCCGTGGCGTCCGGCGGCGGTACAGGCCGCACTTTACACCCGGATAATATGGCCGCCGGCCCTGCCTCTTACGGTATGACCGACACCATGGGCCGCATGCATAGCGACGCGCAATTTGCGGGTTCGTCTTCTGTGCCGGCTCACGTGGAAATGATGGGCTTAATCGGTATGGGTAACAACCCGATGGTAGGTGCGACGGTGGCGCTTGCCGTAGCCATTGCCCAAGCCAAATAAATCAAAATATAATTGTTAACTTGCGTTAACGAACACAACCCAAAACCAATCGTTTTGGGTTGTGTTGCTTTTCTGCGATACAATTTTTCCACATTTGGGCAAATTTGCGGTCTCGCGGCCTTGACGTGGCTGGGTTGGCTTTCCCTACACAAAAAACACCCCGCCATTTCGGCGGGGTGTTAGTAGGTAATCTAATCAATCAGTTAAATAACATTTTTATAAGGGCCACTATCCCTGTCGCACACGCTCCGCACAATAATGCCGCGATAATTTCCACCGTTCGCGGAAACGCGGGAATTTGTTCGTGTGAAAGCGTATTGATGCGGCGTTGAAATACCGCTGGTGCGGCGCACCATAAGGCATATCCGGTTAATCGCCAGGATACTTCTACCGGGCAGAACGTCAGTGCAAGCCCGCCTAACCACAACAAGCCCCATAAACCGGCGGGCCATGAGGTCGGTTTGTGCATATATTCACAGGTGCGGTTGATAAGTCCGGCTAGTGCAAAAAAACTCCACACGCCGCCTAATGTGCGCGTAAATGCGCTGCCTTTTAACGGGGTGTTGTCCAAACGTTTGAAACCGCGTAACACTTGTTGCCATTGTTTGAATAACCAATAAAATGTGAATAAGCCGCCGCTGATAAACGTGAGTATAAATTGGGTGCGCGGGTGCATAAAATAAAACCGGGTAGAAAGCCCTGCCGTTTTAAGTTTGTTTTTGCGTTCGTCGCGTTTTTGGGGGGAAGAATAATCCCATTTCCCTATGGTTAGTTTATAGCCTATGTATAACGCGGCCAATATGCCTACTATTTCCAGTAAACGTTCCATAGAGTTATTATAAAAAATTTCGTTAGAAAACAAAATACAAAAATCTTGAGCATAATATCTTCAAAAATACTAAAATATAAATAATCACAATACTTGCAAGCCTAGTTGGCTTTTTGCAAACCCGCAATTGCGGGGTTTTTTGTGGAAATTTAGTAAGGAAAATATACATTATTTATGACGAACACCCGCCAAGACGTACGCAACGTAGCCATTATCGCTCACGTTGACCACGGTAAGACTACCGTAGTAGATTCTCTACTCAAATTTGCCGGAGAATTTAAAGTAAAAGAAGACGAAGCACAAGATACCGTTTTAGACTCTAACCCGTTAGAGCGCGAACGCGGTATTACAATTTTAGCCAAATGTACGTCTATTGGTTACAAAGGCCACACGATTAACATTGTTGATACGCCCGGTCACGCCGATTTCGGTAGCGAAGTGGAACGCGTACTTCGTATGGTGGACGGTGCTATTTTGATGGTGGATGCCGTGGAAGGCCCCATGCCGCAAACGCGGTTTGTATTACGTAAAGCACTGGCCTTGGGCTTAAAACCGATTGTGGTGATTAACAAAATGGACCGCGACCACGTGCGCCCCAGCGAAGTTGTGGACGAAGTTTTTAATCTGTTTATGGAATTGGGGGCGACGGACGAACAATTAGATTTTCCGATTATTTACGCCTCGGGCCGTGCCGGTTGGGCCAGCCTGAAAATGGAAGAAAAAGGCAAAGATATTGCGCCGATTTTGGACACGATTTTATCACACGTGCCCGCTCCCGAAGCGCGCCCCGATGCTCCCTTGCAAATGCAAATAACGATGTTGGACTATAACAACTTTTTGGGCCATGTGGGTATCGGACGTATTTTAGCCGGAAAAATTACCAAAGGCCAAACGGTCGCGCTTATCCATAACGACGGTTCCGTTACGCAAGCCAAGGCCGCTAAAATTGAACGCTTTTTGGGACTCGGAAAAGTGGAAGTGGAAAGTGCCTCGGCGGGGGATATTGTTTCTATCGCCGGATTGGAAGGCGTGGACGTGGGGGATACGTTGTGCCGCCCGGATGCCTTGAACGCGTTGCCGCCGCTTACCATTGATGAGCCGACGATGTCTATGGACTTTATGGTTAACGACAGCCCGTTCTCCGGCAAAGAAGGGAAATTTGTAACCAGCCGCCACTTGAAAAACCGCTTGGAAAAAGAAGCGCAAACTAACGTCGGCTTAAAAGTAGAACAGTTAGAAGGCGAAGGAAAATTCAAAGTGTACGGACGCGGCGAACTTCACCTGACTATTTTAATTGAAAATATGCGCCGCGAAGGTTTTGAACTCGCCGTATCTTCGCCCGAAGTAATTTACAAAGAAGAAAACGGACAAGTTTTAGAGCCGATGGAGTATTTGGTGTTGGATATCCGTTCCGAATTTCAAGGGGCCGTGTTCACCATTTTAGGTACCCGCGCGGCAAAATTGGAAAATATGGTGTCTGAAGGGGAAGAACGCTTGCGCTTGGAATATTTAATTCCGTCACGGGCACTCTTGGGTTTCAAAAACGAATTTTTAACCAGCACCCGCGGTACGGGCATTATGCACCACAGTTTTAAGGGCTATTTCCCCAAAGTGAACTTGCCCGATTTACGCCGCAACGGCGTGCTGATTGCCAAAGAGGACGGCGAAACGACGCCGTATGCACTCTTCGCGTTGGAAGACAACGGCGAACTGTTCTTAGGTCCCGGTGTGAAAGTGTATGCGGGGGAAATTGTGGGGCAAAATTCGCGCTCTAACGATTTAGTAGTCAACCCGTGCAAAGCCAAACACTTAAGCAATATGCGCAGTAAAGCCAGCGATGAATCTTATGTGTTGACGCCGCCGCGCACGATGAGTTTGGAACAAGCGGTAGAATATATCGCGCCGGACGAACTGGCCGAAATCACGCCCACTTCTATTCGCTTGCGTAAGAAAATCTTGTCGCACTTGCTCCGTAAACGCACCGAACGCGCCAACGAAGAAGCCGAAGAATAAATTAGGAAAATAATCTACATAAAAACGGCGGACGAAAAAGTTGTCTGCCGTTTTTTTTTTTGTCAAGGCATGTTGAAATAAATACGAGATATTGATTCTTTTTTGCTATAATTTGCCTAAGAAAAGTTCAGTATTAAAGGATAGTGTTTTTATGAAAAATAAAATGTTAGGTGGTTTTACGCTTATAGAATTATTAGTAGTCGTGCTTATCATTGGTATATTGGCGGCGGTGGCACTTCCTAAATATGAGCAAGCCGTTCTTAAAAGCCGTTTTGCGGCGATGTTGCCCTTTGTGCGTGCGGTTAAAGACGCGCAAGAACGGTATTATGTAGCCAATAATGTATATGCAGCCAATGCGGAAGATTTAGACGTGGAAACTACTTGTCCGCCCGGATGGACGTGTGATATGACGCAAACAAAAATAGAAGTATATCCCAGTTCCTTGACCAGTGGTTGGATTTCTTTTATTGCGCGTTATGATTTTTCTACACCGGAAGAATTCGCCGGAAAAATTTATTGCTGGGCAAGTTACAGCGGGCCTGCTAAATACCGCAATGTGTGCAAAAGTTACGGGCCCTTGTTATCGGATAGCCCTTCGGGCAACCCGGCCGGTATTTCTTATCTGATCCAATAAGCCTTCTTGCCGTCTATGGTTTCGGGGGTATCTTGCTGACTTTGCGATTCGCAAAAATCTTCGCCCGCGCCGTTTAAGCCCATACACATCATTCGTGTAAAATTTTTGGCGGTCAGTAATTTATAATGAACGGAAGAATTTTCTAAACGGGTAAATTCCGCTTCCCAACACAGTTCGTTGGGGTCTGCTTTTTCGCGGCAAACGACTTTTCCCGTAAAGTGGTTGAGGCCTGCCTTGTTTAACCGATCGGTAGATTTTTGGGCTTGATCGGCGGACATATTGTATCCGGTGGCCCAATTTTTCTGCCGGCCCCACAGCATCACTACTTCCGTCATGCGGCTACTTTCCACCGCGTTACGATAATAGGGCAACGCTACCGCCACCAATACAATAATAATCAGTACGGTTACAAGTGTTTCTATGAGTGTAAAACCATGTCTCATTCGTGAATTTCCTTCATCAGTTGGGTAAGCAAATGGTGCAATTCTTCTTGCGGAATTTGCAACCCGAGTGACCAGGCTATTTCGTGCAATAAGGTTTCTATGGTGCGGGGCAAATCACGTTGTAACTCGTCGGGCGAGAAAGTTCGGTCCATCCGCAAATAATCTTCCAGTACCGTGGCGCGGTGCGTTTTGAATAAGGCCCGCCGTGCGCGTGTGTTGGTCATTTTTAACCGAAAATAGAGCGAGCCGCCTACGTTTAGTTGGGTTAAAAACTTGCGCGCCGTAGTAAAAAACAGCACCATATTTTTGGCTAAATTTTCAATGCGAATCGTACTCGCCGCATGGCCGTTCACCATTTCTTCCGACGATACAATTTGTTTGTTCATCAGTAAGCCGTAAGCATTAAACTCGGTCATTTTATAAATACCGCGTTGATTGGAAATAACGGCTGCGCCGTCTTGCACCGGTTGCAATGGTAATTCCGGGTTTGCCATTACACCGTACGGCGCATGGGTGGCACAACGCTCAATCAGCGTGGGTAATTTTTTGTAACTGATTAACGGCTCGTCGGGATAATAGGGGGAAAGAGACAAGGTACACACTACTTCTCCGGCGGCGGAAACAGTCATTGTTTTAAGGTAATTTTCAAAATGGCTTTCGGCTTTGTCATATAAAATGTGGCGCAAGCGTTCCGATTTTTTACGATGGTCTAACAGCCAAGGTAACTTCTCCGGATGGACAATCGTTTCGGGGCGGCTGCTTTGCCCGGTGCGGATATAGGCACGTTTTAATTTGCCGACTAAATGCGGGGTTAAGTTACTTTGCGGTATTTGAATCAGCACAAACATACGATCGCCTGTTTTGTTGACACAAATGTTGATGTCCACAAATACGACGGGATCAATATAAACTTTGATGATATCTTCAATCGTGTTACGCAATTTTTCGTGATAGGCAATCCCGTTAAAGGGGGGGTGGGGCATGTCATTTTTATCGTCTTGCACGCCTACAATAATTAACCCGCCCAAAGCATTAGCAAACGAGGCAATGACTTTGGCAAACTTTTCATGATTTTTAGGCAATATATATTTATAATCTAATTGTTTTCCTTCGGGTACTTTTTTCTTGCAAAATGCGACGACGTCATCAAATGTTACTTCTTGGAACGGTTTATCAAAAAACATAAAATATTCTCCCGGTTTTGGCGTAAGCCTACTAATTTTATTATAATAAAATTGTAGAAAGGTGCAAGTATGAATAACCCTATGCAAGCATTGGCTGGTGCTATAACGGAAAAATTTATTTTAGCCGCTCCGCAAAAGGCCGCCGCCGCGTTGGAAACATTGGCGACGCACGAGGTGCTTTTGCTCATTTCTCCGTTAAAAGCACAAGTAATTATCAGCGTGCTAAATGTGATGCAACCGCCCAAAGCCGCGGCGGTATTGCGTCGTTTGCCGATGCGCCAAGCGTCGTATATTTTGGCGCGGATGAATGTGCCGCAAGCCGCTAAACTAATGCAAGAGTTTTCCGTTCCGTACCGCGAACGTATCAGTGCAGTATTGGAGCCGTCCTTTTTACAAGTGCTCAATGGGGCTGTGTCATACGGCGAAGACGCGGTGGGCAGTTTGATGCAAACCGATTTTGTGGCGGTGCGTACGGAAATTAAACTTGCACAAGTCATTGAACGGCTCAAAAATTTACCGCGTAAAAAAATACCCGCTCTTTGTTTGGTAACAGATAAAGACGGCACGCTAAAAGGTGTGCTTCGCCCGGCGGAATTGGCATTTTACGCGCCGAGTTCTGTGGCCGGTTCGGTGATGAGCACAAGTCCGTCCTTGCATCCGGCTGATACGCTTTCCCATGCGCGTGAAGTATTTAACGAAACCGGCGTGGATGCGCTAGCGGTGGTAGATGAAAAAAATGTGGCGGTGGGTATTTTATTACGTTGGCAGTTGCCCACCGAAGACAAGAAAACTTTTTGGCAGAAATTAACGCACTAAAATAAACAGGAGCAAATAGATGAAAAATAAAATAGTAGATCATTCGGGCGGTTTTACACTTATAGAATTATTAGTGGTCGTTTTGATTATCGGTATTTTGGCGGCAGTTGCTATGCCGCAATATCAAAAGGCAGTAGAAAAATCGCGCGGGACACAAGCCTTGGCCTTAATGGGTTCTTTTGCCCAAGCGCTGTCTGCGTATTATATGGCCAACGGCAGTTATCCCACGAGTTTTGAAGAATTAGATTTGGATGTCCCTGCCGGTTGGACGGGAAATGAAAAATGGAGTTCGTTAACGAATATAATTGACAATAAATCTAACGGTGAATGGTCGTTACAAATGTATAAGACCGAAGCGACGGGGGCCTTATTGTTGCAAATTGGACGTTTGACGGGAAAATATCAAGGCGCCGGGTTTGTTCGCGCTATTGCTAATGATGGGCAATTACTGGATCAAAGTATCACTTGTGCAGAACGGAAAACGAGCGGCGTTATATTTACCGAACCGGACGGGAGTTATTGTCATGGCATTTGGAAAGCGACTTTTGATGGGGATAATTCCAATACCTATCGCGCTTACAGAATGCCTTAATCATTCTTGTTTTAACCATGTAAAAAGCGGAACAGATTTTTTCTGTTCCGCTTTTCGTTTTCAATAAATTTTGTTGCGGGATACTACGAAGGCTCTCTTGTAAAACATAACATCAAATGCCGTACAGAGGTTCTATGCTTCACGCCCGTGCGGCAAGCACTTATTTGGCTTTTTTAAGCGTTAAAATACCTTCTTCAAAAAACCATTCTTCCATCAGTTCGCCCGTCTCGCTGTATTTTTTAGTTACACCGTTGGGCTTGCCGTCTTTGTGGGGGGAAATCAATGCAATAGTTCCGTTGGGGTGGTAGATGATTTTATCGCCCACGAGTTTGTCATTTTTGTATGTACACTCCGAGCGCAAATCGCCTTCTTGTGTATAAACTTTGCAAACTCCGTTTAGAAAACCTTTGTGAAATTCTGACATTTCTAATACTTTTCCGTCGGGATAGTATTTTACTTGTTTTCCATCTTGAACGTCGTCTACATAGGAAAATTCTTTATACAGCCGACCCGTCGGGTGGAAAACGCGGGCTTTACCTTGCAACAATCCTTTCTCGTAGAATTTTTCAATGTTGACTTTACCGTTTTCAAAATAAATTTTGCACATGCCGTTGCGTTGTCCGTCTTTTACTTCACATTCAAAGTACGGTTTACCATTATCAAACAATTCGCGTACGATACCGTCGGGTAATACGCCGGTGTGCGATTGAATATCCAAATGTTGATTGAGTGTTTCTTTGTATACTTCTTTGCCATCCACATAGTAAGTGCGGATAAAGCCAATATTTTTTTGGCCTTGCAAACTGGTTGTTTTCCGAATGATTTCCACCATATCATTTCTCCTTGACTAAATCTTTAGCAGCAGTAAATCCGCTTGCCCAAGCAAAATGCAAATTAAATCCGCCGCTTTGTCCGTCTATATCTAACAATTCGCCCGTAATATACAGGCCCGGGCAACACTGCGACTCAAATGTATTATAGTTTATTTCGCGCGTATTTACACCACCGGTTGCGGCCATGGCTTCACTCCAAGGCCGTAAGGCTGTAACGGTTGCCGGCCATTTCCCGACGGTGTCAAAGGCGCTTTTAACTGCACTGGGGAACTGTTCTTTCATCGGTTTATTTTTGCGAAGCCCCTTAAAATCAATCAGTAAATTGGCGATAGATTCGTGCAACACTCCGGCGAAAAAATCTTTTGGGCGCCGATGCGGAAATTGTTGCAAACGCTCGTTAAAAAAATTTTCTGCGTTGGAAATTTCCGGTAAGAAATTAAGTTGAATGGATACATTCCCGTTGGATAACGCGCGCGAAATTGCACCGCTTGCATTTAGTGCCGCGGGCCCGTTTATGCCGTAGTTCGTGAAAATAATTTCGCCGCAGGTATGTATGGCGGGAGTCGTGTCAGCCGTTAATTTTACTTGTGCGCGAATACCGGATAAACGCGAGAAATTTTCTTTAAGTACAAGACCACTTAACGTCGGGCGCGGTGTAATAACGGTATGCCCGAGCGCGCGCGCCAATTCGTAGCCGCTTGAATTGGCACCTAATTGCGGATAGGCACACGAACCGCACGCCAAAACAACGTGCCGTGCCTGAAACTTTTGGTCGGTTTGGGTAGTAATATTAAAAGTTTTGCCATGTTTGATTTTCGTCACAAATTGTCCGGGCAAAATTTCGGCTCCGCTTTCCAAAACGGCTAACTTTAACGGCTCTAATACGGCACTGGATTTACCCGTTTGCGGGAAAATGCGTCCGTTTTCTTCTTCGGTAAGTAACACGCCTAACTGCTCAAAATAGGTGCGGCAATCGGTGTAGGAAAATTGCGCCAGGGCGGAGGAAATCAGTTTTTCATCTCCGTAATAATGCGCCGGCGAAACACGCACGTTTGTTAAATTGCAACGTCCGTTTCCCGTGACTGAAATTTTACGTCCCGGGGTTTGTTCTTTTTCAAGTACCAGTGTTTTAAGCCCGCCGCGCGCACACTCGCGCGCACAGATAAGCCCGCTTGCTCCGGCCCCTGCAATAATTACGTCATAAATTGTGTTATTCATTATGTATAGTGTAGCAAAAATGAGCGAGTTTTTAATGAGAAAACTTCTTGACAATTACCGCCCTAAACCTATACTATTAAGATAAGGGGGAATTTATGAAAAAAATACTTTTACTTACTTTATTAACTGCCACTACGGCCGCGTTTGCGTATCAGACGGGGAGTGTATCTCGCCCGAATTTTACGTCGGCCACAAAAGCGGCAGATACCGATCAAGATAAAACTTCGGCTGCCCCCGGGCAGCAAGGCGTTCAAACGCGCAGTTTTACAAGTTACGGTTCTCGGCAAGGAGCGTGGCGGAAGGGAGTTCAAACCCAAACCGTTCAAACGCAAACGGCTTCGCAAGCCGCTGCTGTAACGAGTAAAGATCCCGGTGATACAGCCGGACCAAAAGCATTAACCGCTTTAAAGACCGCTGTTCCGCAAGGGGCAAAGGCTGGGGATAAGGCAACGCCCAATGCACCGGCGGCTAAGAAGGAAGATAAAGGCCAACAACCGGCTGCTCAACCCGGTATGCCTGATATGTCCGCGCTTGCCAATATGATGGGCGGAGCGGGCGGCGGCAGTATGCCTGATATGTCCGCACTGACAAATATGATGGGGGCTGCCGGCGGAGCGCAACCGGGCGGCGCAGGCGGAGGAATGCCTGATATGTCTGCTTTGATGAATATGATGGGTGGCGCAGGCGGTGCAAAACCCGGGGCTAAAAAGTGAGGATTTTGTTATGAAAAAAATAATAAGTATTTTTATAGGTATATTACTAACTCCGGCATATATGCTGGGCGCTCCCGTTACGCACCCAACAACTAATGTAACGACGACTCGTCCGCAAACTAAAGTGACGGTTTCTCATCCCAAAACAACACCGTCTGTTAATACGCATTTGCCGACGTTCTCTACCGTGACTCGTCCGACGACAACAGTAACGGTTGCTCATCCGGTTACTCCCGGTTCTACAGCGGCATTAATGCAAGGCGCATCTGCTACTGCAAATACTGCTGCTCCGGCGAAAACTAAACAAGCCACTGCGGATAATGCCGGCGGAAAACCGTCTATGATGAGCACCTATCAGCCCATTCAAGCCAAAGACTTAAAGGCGCCTAAATTGGGCGCTACCGACGGCCTTGGCAACAAAGATCCAAATCGCGCGGAAAAAGACGCTTTGGCCGCAGCAGCAAAGCCTAAAGGCGAAGAAGCTTCGGTTGAATCTGTTCTTAGTGGGGGAACCGGTAATTTGAAATCTACAATTTCCAATGCACTTGGTAAAGAATTGAAATAAGGATTAAATATGATGTCAGAATATAGAAAAGGTTTTACACTTATAGAATTGCTCGTGGTTGTTTTAATTATTGGAATTTTGGCAAGTGTGGCCTTGCCGCAATATGAAAAGGCAGTAATGAAAAGCCGTTATGCTACGTTAATGGCATTGACCAATGCGATAGGAGACGCTGAAGAAACTTATTATATGGCGAACGGTGAATATACAGAAGATTTTGAAGCCTTAGCCATAGAACCTACCGGTTGTACTTTGTCTAACGATAAAAAAACATGTACTTATCCGTGGGGACAATGCTTTTTAAATCTGCTATATGGTCGTGCCGTATGTGCCAATACCCAAAATCTTAACAATGGATATGCCTATTATTTCGTGCATGGGGCCTATCCTACGTGGGGGAAAACTTGCTGGGCTTTAAGCAATGAATCGTCGAATAAATATGGTAAACTCTGCCAACAAATGGGGGGAACAATGCTAGGTGATTATGGATCAACTTCTTGTCCGCCATATGGATCCTGTGCTATATATAAATTTTAATTTTCACTCGATAAAATGGGGGGAAGAACAAAAACAGAAGTTCTTCCCCTTTTTTTTACCTGCTTTCTCCCCCCAATAAATGCCGCATAAACTACAGAAAAACTCCCTAAAATCTGCTGAAAATCTTCGTGTGGAAAGCCTTTTGAATGGTTGTGCCCTTTTTCTAATATAAGAAATTTATCATGCCGTAAATGCCATTTTTGGGCCATATAATGAATCGGTTTGTGTGGTATCCGGTTAATTCGTATGGGTTTGTGATAGATACGTTATACAACACCTGGCCCGATTCTGTTTAGTTGTTATCTTCTCTGTGGTATGGTCGTTGCACTTCCTCAACTTTCTTATCCATTAGGGCTTTCTGGCGGCTGGTTTATTGCTTGGTTTCTATGTGCAAAAGAATAAAATGTTGAAAACAAGGAAAATACTTAAATTTTAAGCACTTTTAAAATAAGCCATTTTATTTTGCCCCATATCCTAGGTACCCCCAAATCGTTCTGGGGCGTTTTAGCGCATTTGTATAAAAATGCAAAATTAGATTGAATTTTGCATTTTTAGAAACCAGTATGGGGGAAAGTTAAAAATCAAAAATATCCCCTTTTTTAAATATATAAATTCAAAATAAAACGCTTTTTTAGAGCGTTCAAATTGGCGCATTGCTTGCTAGAAAACAAAATCTATAAACTGTATAAGTTTATATAAAAAAATACTTATATATTAAGTATAACTATATAAAAACGTATTTTAATTATATATTTGTTTTATAAGCATTTTTTTCTATTTTAATTAACATAATAAAAATTATCGTTAGTAAAATAAACCTGACAAATACTCCCCCTTTTCCCTTTTTAACATACCGGCAATCAGCCAAAATGTTTGGGCTTTAAAAATACAATTTAGATTTATAAGAATTTGGGGGAAAAGTGTAAAAATCTAATTCTGCAAATTAGATTTTTAATAAAATAGACGAATCCCCCTTTCTTTGAAATAGGGGAATAAAAAGAATATAAAAGGAGACCATGGGCAGGTTTATTAAAAGGGGATAAACGTTATACAAAAGGCTTAAAGGGGCTTGGTAAAAAGGCTTTTTCCCCCAACTTTCTAAAAAATAGAATTTTTCTGTATATTCCAAAGATTTATAGTAACATTTGGGCTTTCTTTTCCGCCGTGACGAACGCATGGGCCAATCCCGTCGGAGTCAATATATATAGACGGCTGCGTTTTACCCCTTGGCAGAGTAGGAAATTCAGTTTGAGGGCCGGGGCCAGTAATCTGTCTAGCCGTCCGACGGAAAATCCCGATTTTTCCAAGGCGCGTGCAAGCCACAGCGCGCTGCAACCGGGTTTTCTTAATAATTCTTTTCCCCCCGCTAACAGGATCAGGGCTGCTTCGTCGGGCGGTAAGTGAAATTTTCGCCGTAAATACAGGGTATCCCCCTCCTGTGTAAGTAGTTGCTCCCATAGTTGTGCGCCGGGGAAAGAAGTGTTTTCCGACGGAGTTGGCTTTTTGATGTCTGTAAAGACGGATGCGGTCGGGGTTAATGTCCCGGAAACAGATGTATCTTCGCGCATGGATAATCGCTCCGGGCGTTCATTAATAGCGTGAAATTGGCGCGAAATAGCCGGTAAGGTGGATACCTGGGCAAGCGGTTTCTTTTTTATCAAAGAAAGGAAATAATCGCGTTGCTTTTCCACAAAATCCAGTGAGCCTTCTGCCTCAAATTCTTCGCCATTGGCAAATTTGAATCTGATTTTGTGGACGTCTTTTTTATCATCAATCATACCAAACTCCGTTTGTTTATTTTTTGTTTTCCACAAGGGTTATCCACCGTGATAGTACATATAATAAATTTTTTCGTGTCTTATGTCAATATATGGCAATATATGCAATTATATGTCAAAATGTGTTTATAAATCTATTTCTACGACGAGAAATAGGATGATTTTGAAGTCAAAATTTTAGTAGCCTTGTGAGAAAAAGAGAAATGCTGTTGACAAAAAACAGCGCATATAAGAGCAAGACTTAGATTTTTATGCTAAAAGATTGGATAAAAATCCGGGTTGTTTTGGGGTGCTGAAAAACAGCGTTTTTGGGCCAAAAAATCTTCAAAAAGCCCGAACTGCAAAATTAGGGGCGATTTTGCAGTTCGGGAAAAGGCGGAAAAAGTAGTAAAATAAACTTATGAACACTTTTTCCCCCACCTTGCTAAAGTGGTACAAAGCCAATAAACGCAGTTTGCCGTTTCGGGATACGCATAACGCGTATTTGATTTGGTTGTCCGAAATTATTTTTCAGCAAACGCGTATTTCCCAAGGACTTGCTTATTATGAAAAATTTGCCGAGCAGTTTCCTACCCCCACTTCCCTTGCCGCGGCGGATGAAGATGAGGTCTTGAAACTTTGGCAAGGGTTGGGCTATTATTCCCGTGCGCGCAACTTGCACGCAGCCGCCAAAAGTATGAACGGCAAATTCCCTACTACCTATGAAGGAGTCCGCGCTCTTAAAGGTGTGGGCGACTATACCGCCGCGGCGATTTGTTCTATGGCGTACAATATGCCGTATGCGGTGGTGGACGGAAATGTGTATCGGGTTCTTTCGCGCGTATTCGGTATTAAAACACCTATAGACAGTACAGACGGAAAAAAAGAATTTGCCGCTTTGGCGCAAAAATTACTGGATAAAGAACACCCCGGCGATTTTAATCAAGCGATAATGGATTTCGGCGCGCTAATCTGTACGCCGCAAAATCCCCAATGTTTGGGATGTCCGTTTGCAAAAAAATGTATTGCTCGACGAAACAAGCAGATAGATAAATTGCCCGTCAAAGAGCAAAAGACAAAAGTGAGCGAGCGGTTTTTTCATTATATATATGTGGAGCAAGGCGGTTATACATGGCTACACAAGCGTGAGGCGGGCGACATTTGGCAAAATTTGTATGAGTTGCCGCTCGTGGAAACAAAAAAAAGCGGGTTGCTCACTACAAAGCCCGTATGGTGTGGGCGTGCTACATTGTTCCCCGTCGGCAAACCGGTTAAACACGTTTTGTCACACCGTATTATTTGGGCGCAATTATATAAAGCAGTTCTCCCCCCCGACACCAAAGTCCCGCCGGAGTTTTTACGTATCAAAAAATCTTCGTTAGAAAAATATGCCGTTTCGCGCTTAGTGCAAAAATTGTTGGAGAGAATTTAATCTTTCACGCCGGCGTCTTTAGCGATTTTTTTAAGCATGTCGGCGGATGCTTTTAACGCTAACGCTTCGTTGCCGTCCAGCGAAATCGGCATTTGTAACTCTACTCCGTTTTTACCGACGATGGCCGGCATACTGAGCGTAATATCTTCTATTCCATACGCCCCATGCATTAAGTTAGATACGGGCAGTACCGATTTCTCGTCACGCACAATGGCTTCGCAAATGCGTTTAACGGCCATGGCAATTCCATAGTAAGTGGCTTTTTTTCGTGTAATAATTTCGTACGCGCTTTGTTTGACTTCGCCGGTAATTTCTCGCATATGTTCTTCGTGGTTACGTATGCCGCGCATACTGCAAAACTTGTGTATTGGCACGCCGGCTACGTTGGCGGTACTCCAAACGGCAATTTCACTATCGCCATGTTCGCCGACGATAAACGCGTGCACGCTACGGCTGTCTACGCCCAAGCGGTTCCCTAAAATTTCGCGTAGACGCGCGGTGTCTAACACGGTGCCGGAGCCGATCACGTGGCTTTCGGGCAGTCCGCTTAGTTTAAGCGCGGTATAGGTAAGGATGTCCACCGGGTTGGCGACGATAAGCAAAATGCCTTTATAATTGCGCTTTTTGATTTCCGGGATAATTTGTTTGAAAATTCCCACATTTTTTTGCACCAAATCTAACCGTGTTTCGCCGGGTTTTTGGTTGGCGCCTGCCGTAATGATAATAATGGCGGCGTCGGTAATATCGTCATAATCTCCGGCGTAGATTTTCATCGGGCGCGCATACGCTTCGCCATGTGAAATATCCATGGCTTCGCCCTCTGCTTTATTTTTGTCGGCGTCTAGTAAAACCATTTCGCTGAAAAGTCCGCTTTGCATGAGCGCAAAGGCGCTTGCCGCCCCTACAAACCCACAGCCGATAACGGCTACTTTCCGGTCGTTTACGTCACAATTTGTCGTCATAACTCCCCCTATGTTTGTATTATTATACGAAAAAAAACCCGCCTGTGTGGGCGGGTTTTTTTATTAAAGTTTTAAGTTAATTAAAACTTATACCCAAAGGTTAAGGCAACCATGTCGCTGCGGCCTTCGGAGTATTGCATGGGGATATTGCCCGATTGTGTATTGCTGTCGCCGGAGAGATCTTTGCCGAAGATATGAGTATAGGCAAAGTCCACGCTCCACACGTCGGCTTTGTAACCGAAACCGGCGCTGACTAAATGGCGGTCATCCACGGGGACGAGCGTATCCATCGCTTCTTTGTTAATCGGCGATTTGTCAAACACGTATCCGCCGCGTACGGCCCAATTTTTATTGAGTTTATATTCCGTACCGAAGTTTAAGCGGAAAGTATCTTTATATAATTTTTTGTTGTGAATCGTCGGGGCCGTTTCTGTATCGGTATATTCAATAACGATTTGGTCATATGCGCTCCAAAACGTACCTACGATACCGGCTTCCAATACCCAGTCTTCCGTCGCTTTGAAAGATACACCGGTAGAAATGCTATCGGGCAAGTTAATAGCACCCGACGCCGGAGCATGGCGCAAGGCTGCGCTTAAATCTGTACCGGTGGAAGTGTGGATATAACCATCTAAGTTTTGTTTAACTTTGGAGCGGTACATCGCACCGATGGCCCATTTCTCAGCCCATTCGGGGCGGTAGGTTAGTGAGAAGTTGCCCCCCCAGCTAATACCCGTTCCGTGAATTTCGTAATCAATTAACGGCGAGGCCATCGCGCGGGAATTTTGGGTAAAGTCAATCGTCATGGCTTCTAATCCCATGGCCACAGAAAATTGTTCGTTGGCTTTAACGGCAATCGTAGGCGTAAAAGAAATAGTTTCTAATTTTACTTTATAGGCCAAATTGCTACCGTTCCATGTTTCCCAATCCTTATATTTTCCACCTAAACCGTAGCGTGAAAAAGCACCAATACCAAACGAAACTTCATCGCTCCATTTGTGTGTTAAATACGTGTTAGGTAAAAGCCACGTATCTTTGCGTAACGTACGAGAATCGCCGTTCACCGTCGTTTTGGCGTGGGCTTGTACGGCTGTCATACCCACTTGTACTTGCGTACCTTCTAATTCGGTAATGAGAGACGGGTTCGTCGCCAAAGAGGCCGGTTCGGCATCGCTGGCCATTACGGCTCCACCCATAGCGGTAGAGCGGCCGCTGTATTCATACAGCGCAAATCCCGCGCCGAAGGCCGAGTGGGCCATCAGCAGGGAGCACATCATTGTTACTAGTTTTTTCATATGTTTTCCTTATTATTTTGGATGTTTAGACGAGAAAACACCCACTTATCTCTTTACAAGCAGATAATGCGGGTGTTTCTCTGTTTTTTACTTTTGTAATTGAGTGAGTTTATCTTTGGCAAACGTACCAAAGTAAGTTTTTGTGTAGTTTTCCAGCAGGTGTTTATAGTTGTTGATAGCATCGTCTTTTTGTCCGGCAAGTTCTTGGCTCAAAGCGAGCGTCAAATATGCTTGCGGCAAGGCGAAACTTTTGGAATTTTTGGCGATGAAATTCTTCATCACTTCAATGGAAGCCGGGTAATCTTGCGCCCCTTGCAAAGCGGCTGCATAAGAAAGGGATGCTTCGGTTGCGAGCATTTTATTAGACGAATTTAATAATTCCTTATATACATTAGCGGCTTGCGCAAAATTTTCTTGCGAGTATAAAATGTTACCTTTTAATAACATGGCATATCCCGCAGCCGGCGTATTTTTGAAGTCTGCCGCTACTTTATCTAATTGGGCAAATCCGGCTTCGGGGCCTTCGGTCATAAGAGCCATTTGGGCATTGTAATAAGCGGCCCATGAATTTTCCGAAACGGTTTTGTTGTGATTGACGTATAAGGTTACGCCTACAACCACTAGGATAATAACGGCAAGCGCGGCTAAAACGCGCGGTTGATGTTTCTTATAAAAAGCGATTGTCTTGCCTAAAGCATCGGCCAAGAAATCTTGATTTTCCGCCGGGGCGGTTTGTTGTTTGTTCATACTTATATTATAGTAAATTTAGCGCGTGTGCACACACTCATCTAAATCTTCCGGTGTAAGTTGGCGGCATTCAATACCGTTTTTACGTAGGAAATAAATGCCTTCTTGGCTTCGGTCGTATAAGTTTTTGAAGAACACTTTTTTGATGCCTGCGCTGACGATTACTTTTGCACAATGCACACAAGGCGACCACGTTACATAAATCGTCCCCCCCTGTGTGGCGATACCGTTTTTGGCGGCAAAAGAAATTGCATTTTGTTCGGCGTGCAATTCATTATCAATGGAAAATTTGCCGTGCATATCGTAGAAAGTGCGGCTGGCCATAAAATCTTTTAACGTGGGAAATTCTTTGGTATATTCTTTTTCGTAAAGTTCTTTGAAATAATCTTCACAATGTTGTTGGCCCGAAGCCGTGCCGTTAAACCCAATGCTGATGACGCGGTTTTCTTTGACAAGCACCGCGCCGACTTGCAACCGGGCGCAAGTAGATTGTTGTTCTACCAGTTCCGCCATGCGGATAAATAATCTGTGTTTATTCTTCATACTCTTTTATTATAGTTTATACGTTGCGGGCCCGGCTACCATTTTTTGAACACAAAAAATACAGCCGCTACCAAACAAAGAAACCCGACTAAATGATTCCATTTGAAACTTTCCTTAAAATAAATCGTGGAAAATCCGGCAAAAACGATGAGCGTGATGACTTCTTGCATTACTTTCAGTTGGGTAACGGTAAAATATTCGTGGCCGATACGGTTGGCGGGCACTTGAAAGCAATATTCTATAAAGGCAATAGCCCAACTGACTAGAATAACAAGCCATAACGCGCTGTTTTTGAATTTAAGGTGGCCATACCACGCAACGGTCATAAACAGGTTGGCGATACACAGCAGGATAATGGGTTTAAGCATATATACATTATATATAACTTAGAGGCCTCCTTGTTGGGTGCAATAAAAAAGCGGGCGAGAGTGTTTTTACAAAGTAGGGAAAAATTTAGTATAAAAAAATTTGAAATTTATATAATGATATTATGAGAAAATTTAACTTACTTTTTATTGCTTTTTTGATTTGTCCGCTACTTACGCACGCGGCCGATGATTTATTGTACTCATCCGGGTTGTACGCGCAAGATGCTACCGCACAGGAAATTGACCCATTGCGCTTAACTCCGGCAAAGGCGGAAGAGATAGATGCGCTTCTGTCCGGGCCGCTTTCCTTGGAAGATTGTATCCGTATTGCGCTGGCGAACAGTCCGCAAGCGCGTATGTCCCAATTAGATTTAGAACAAGCGTATGTCCAACGCAATTTATCGCTTGGTGAATTTTTGCCGACGGTTAAGGCCAGTGCGTCGGAAGGTTATACGATTTATCATTCGAATGGGTATCCTACGGTGGATACCGGAACATCCGGTTCCCGCGCTCAGGCGCAGTTGTCTATTTCGGGATTTAGCGATAAAGTCCGTGCGGTTAAGATCAACAATTTGCAAATAGAACAAGCCCAATTGTCACTTAACAATCAAACCAACAACATTGCCCGCAACGTCAAAAAAGCCTATTATGCGCTGGCATCTGCCAAGCGGGCCGTGGATATCCGTCGTACATCCAGTGAATTATACAAAGAACAATATGAGCGTACGTCTGAATTTTTTAAGCAAGGTTTGCGTCCGAAAGTAGATGTGACTACCGCGCAAGTGAATTGGAATAATGAAAAATTACGTCTAATCCGTGCGGAAAATTTAGTCAAAACGGCTTCTGCCAAATTGGCAAACGTACTGGGTATTACAACCCCCAAACCGCTTGAAATTGTGCAGATTACCGACATAGAAAAAATAACGATTCCGTTTGATGAAGCCGTCAAAACTGCCTATGAAAACCGCCCGGATATTATATCTGCTCAAACCAATGCTAAAATCGGGCAAATTAGAGTCAATCAGGCCAAGGCCGGGTATTTGCCGACGTTTAGTTTTTCCGCCGGATATGAGAAATACGGCGATGATTCCCGATTAGATAACGAAGAAACCCGCTTGATGATTGCATTGGAAATTCCGTTATTTAATGCGTTCAAAACGTATAACGGCGTCAAACAAGCCCGCTTGAATTTGGAAAAGATTAACAACAGTAACCGCAGTTTGCTTAATGACGTATTTTTAGAAGTGCAAAGTGCGTATATCAGCATGCAAGAAGCCGCCGAAAGTGTGCCGCTTGCCGAGTTAAATGTGGAAAAGGCCAAAGAGAATTTAGAACTCGCCCAAGGGCGTTACAACGAAGGTATCAGCGATATTATTGAACTGAAAGATGCCGAAGTGGCTTATACGGATGCTGAATTAAGTTTACTTTCCGCTCGGTATGATTATGCAGCCGCGGTGGCCGATTTGAAACAAGCAATGGGGACAAACTAATATGAAAAAAATACTAACAAACATTAAAACAACAAGTGTCAACTTATGGCATAAATTTCTGGAATTATCCCGTTGGAAACAAGTACTGATCGTTGTATTATTGCTTATCTTCGCGTGGATATTAAAAGGGTGTGTGATAAAACCCGCCCCCAAACCGCAATTTCGTTTAGCGACGGTAAAACGCGGCGATATTGTAGATTTGGTGGAAGCATCCGGTCCGATCAATCCGGTAAATACTACACAAGTTGGTGCGCTTGTTTCCGGTGAGATTTTGAAAATTTACGTGGATTATAACAGTGAGGTTAAAAAGGGTGATTTAATGGCTGTTATTGACCAAACGCAAATTTTGGCTCAACTGGCCGAAGCCAACGCCAGTTTGGCTTCTTCTAAAGAAAGTTTGGAATCTGCCGAAGTATCCTATCGGCTCGCCCAGAAAAACTACGAACGTTACCAAGCGTTATTTGATAAAGAGTATGTGTCTAAAGTTACCTTAGAAGAACACGAACTGTCTTATGCTAATGCCAAAAGTGCCTTAAATGCCGCGCGTGCCAGTGTCGTTCGTGCACAATCTAATGTGGAAACTGCCCAAAAGAATTTATCCAATACCAAGATTGTTTCCCCCATTGACGGTGTTGTTTTAACGCGTAAAGTGAGCGAAGGGCAAACAATTACGGCCGGATTTTCTACGCCGGAATTATTTGTCGTGGCACAAGATTTAACTAAAATGCAAATTGAGGCGAAAGTGTCTGAAGCGGATATCGTTAAAATTCAAGCCGGGCAACAAGCCGAATTTACATTAGACGGTTATATGGGTGAAAAATTCAAAGGAACGGTACGTCAAGTCCGTACGAATTATGTGGAAGGTTCTTCATCCGGAACGGGTACTTCGTACACCGTTATTGTGGACGTGGATAACCAAGATCTTCGCTTAAAACCCGGTATGACCGCTACCATGACGATTTTTACGCAAGATAAAAAGGATGTTTTGTTAGTGCCTAATGAAGCCTTGCGTTTTTCGCCGTCCACCAACAAACAAACGTATGAAAAAACAGGCGTATGGAAAGCCCAACGCGGGCAAGCGCCCAAACGTGTGGATGTAACTATTGGTATTATTGCGGCGAGAAATACGGAAATTACATCCGGCGATATCAAAGAAGGCGATAAAATTATCATCGGTGAAAATAATTTGAAAGCTACGGCGGCGGGTAGTTTCGGTGCTCCGCCCCGGATGGGTGGCGGTAACCGCCGACGCTAAAAGGAGCCGCTTATGGCGTTAATTGATACGCGGGATCTATACAAAATTTATAAACTCGGTGACGTAGAAGTACGCGCACTTAACGGCGTGAGTGTATCTATTGAACAGGGCGAATTTGTGGCCGTGATGGGCCCGTCCGGTTCGGGAAAATCTACCTTTATGAATATTTTGGGTTGTTTGGATAAACCAACCAGCGGCTCTTATATATTAGACGGTATTGATGTAACCGCAACCGATTTATCCAAACTGGCCGGTGTGCGAAACCGGAAAATCGGCTTTGTGTTTCAGGGGTTTAATTTAATTAAACGTACGACGGCCGTGGAAAATGTGGAATTGCCGATGATTTACAATCACACCCCCGCCCGCGAACGGCGCGAAAAAGCACTTGCGGCCTTAAAAGCCGTAGGACTGGAACAGCGCGCTTTTCACTTGCCCAATCAACTCTCCGGCGGACAGCAACAGCGCGTAGCGATTGCGCGCAGTTTAGTGTGTGACGCGCCGATTATTTTTGCAGACGAGCCGACGGGAAATTTGGATACCAAAATGAGTATTGAAGTCATGGAACTTTTCACGCGGCTTAATAAGGAAATGGGCAAAACCGTTATTTTGATTACGCATGAGCCGGATATTGCCGAATATGCCTCGCGGCTTATCAAGTTCAAAGACGGTCAAAAAGTCAGCGACGAGGTGAAATAAATATGTGGGATTCTTTTTTAGCAATCTTTAAAATTTCCTTAAAATCTATTTTCGCCAATAAAATGCGCGCGGCGCTGACGAGTTTAGGTATTATTATCGGTGTGGCGGCGGTAATTACGGTGCTTGCCGTCGGGGCGGCTACCAAAAAAAGTATTACCGACCGGTTCTCTAATATGGGTACGAACATCCTTTTCTTGCGCCAGCCGTGGGATTTGGATGAAAGTATTTCTTCCCCCAAGGACGTAACAATGGACGACGTAATGGCTATTCGCGAAGTGCCCGGTGTGGAAGCCGCGGCGCCGTATATCCAAAAAAGTTTTGAAGTAAAATACAAAAATACGAGTGTTGGGTTAAGTGTATTGGCTACCGATACCGATATTTTTAGTGCGTATGATTGGTCAGTCGCGCGCGGACGTGAATTTACCGAGCGTGAAATTACCAACTATTCGCAAGTAATGGTGCTTGGGGATACGTCGTCAAAAACGATTTTCGGTGATGTGGACCCGCTTAATAAAACCGTTGTGTTAGATAATATCCCGTTTACTGTGGTTGGGATTGTCAAAAAGACAGGTTCTACCGGGTTTGGGTTTAACATTGACGAAGGAGCACTCATTCCGTACACGACGTCTAAAGTAAAAATGGGGTCTAATAATATGTCCAACCGGCGTGCGTTAGACCGCGTGGTTATTAAAGTGTATGATTTTGACCAAATTGAAAATATGAAAGTGGATATTGCCAATACCGTGCGTAATACGCACCGAATCCACCCGCTTGGCAAAGACGATTTCCAGTTGGATGATATGGCATCGTTTGTGGAACAAGCCAAAAGTACGGCCAGCACGATTAGTTTGTTTTTAGGTGTGATTGGGGTTATTTCGCTGATCGTGGGCGGTATCGGCGTCATGAATATTATGCTCGTGTCCGTTACCGAACGCACGCGCGAAATCGGTATCCGTATGGCTATCGGAGCGACGAGTTGGAATATTCGTATGCAATTTTTGGGTGAAGCCGTTACGCTTTCGTGTATGGGAGGCCTGATCGGTATTTTACTGGGCGTGATTTTTACACTGTTTGTGTCTAAATATATGTCCTTACAAACGCATTTAAGTTTGTGGGCAATTTTAGTTTCGGCCGGGTTTTCTGCCGCAACGGGTGTGTTCTTCGGATTTTATCCGGCGTATAAGGCCTCTAAATTAACGCCTATTGACGCTTTACGGTATGAATAAAGGTAACACACTCTATCATGAAAATGCCGCTCTTAAAAAGGGTGGCATTTTTTATAATATAAAAAAGTGCAATAAAAATTTAACATTACGGGTTATATAGTTATGGAAATCAAAGAGATGCAAAACGATGATGAATTGGTAGCTTCGTTTTGTGAAGGTAACAACCAAGCGTTTGAAGAACTGGTATTGCGGTATAAAAATTCGCTTTATCAATATATTCTCTCGCTCGTAAAAAATGAAAGTGTTGCCGAAGATTTGTTCCAAGACGTGTTTATTTCGCTATTTAAGCACGCCCAAACATATAAAGCGGAAGGGAAGTTCAAAGCGTGGTTGTTTTTAACAGCGCGCAACAAAGTGTGTAATTACTGGCGCGACAATAAACAAACGCTTTCGTTAGACCAGACCGACGATGACGGTAATGCTTTTTTACAAGAAACAATAGCGGATAATTCCCGGCCGTTTTTAGACGAACTAACGGGAAAAGAATTGGAAAAAGCAGTCGCGCGGGCGGCAGACCGGTTGCCCCCTCGCCAACGGGAAATGATTTACTTGCGGCAGTTTATGTCGTTTCAGGAAATTGCCGATACCGTCGGCAGACCGTTAGGGACCGTACTGGCCGATTGCCACCGAGCCGTTAAAAAAATCAGGCAGTTAATCGCTGAAGAAACTGCACAAGGAGAATTGTTATGAAAGTGTGTGAACAAGTTTTATTATACGCACAAAACGAATTAACCGCCGATGAAAAAACTGCGTTTGAAGCGCATTTGGACGGGTGTAAAGCGTGCCAAGATGAATTAAAATTTTTGGCAAAGTTGGATGAAGGCTTTGCCCCAAAATCGGCCCCGCAACATGTGATAGATAGTTTGTTTGCTAAAACAACGCGCCGTAAATCGGTATTTGCCAAATTCAAATTGGCGTGGACGGCATGCGGTGCACTTGCGGTAGCGATGGGCGTATTTTTAGTGTCTGTTTCTTCCCCCCGCCCTTTTGATGCGCACGATTTGGTAGCGTATATGAGCAGTACTTCCGTAGATGATGAATATACATTGTTTGCGCAGGAATTAACCGATATGGAAAATTATTTCTAGGAGGAAGTTATGAATAACAAGATGCTGTTGATGTTGCTGGCTGTGGGGTTATTTGTCCCGGCCTTTGCCGCTGATGAAGTGGCTGTCCCCGCCAAATCCGGTGGTTACCCGATGATGGCGCAACAAAAGAAAGGTGAGTTTATGAAAGCGCAACAAGAACAACGCGCCAAAATGAAAGCCACCGAAGAAAAAATGGAAAAACTCGTCAAAGAGTATAAAAAACTCAAAGGCAAAAAACAGGATGCTAAAAAGGCCGAAATTGTTGCCGAAGTGGAGAAAATTCACGTTGAGCAATTAAAATTCAAACAGAATCAATTAGATCAATTTGCCCAACGTTTGGAAGAAATGAAAAAACACGTTGCCGAAGAACAATCGGCGGATGCTCAAAAAAAGTGGGTGGACGAAAAAACAGCCGCGCTCATTGAAAAAGACGGCGACTTAAAAGTCTTATTTGACCGGATTGACCAAGGCCCGCAAAAGGGGCACATGAAAGGGTTCAAAAACGGTAAAGGACATAAGTTCGGCCCGAAAGACGGTAAAGGCCCGCGCATGGGAGAAGGTGACCCCAGACGTGTCGGTCTCAATCCGCCGCCGCCCCCGCCGTTAGAAGAAAAATAATAAATCCGTAAAAATAAACACCCCCGAGTTTTCGGGGGTGTTTTTATTATAATTGGATATTTTCGTATGATTCGTACCCTGTTGCCACCCCATCCGGCGTCAATAATCCTTCATTTGCTGTTTTGGTGCCTTGTAATGCCTTGCAAACTTTTGCATCACTTCCTTTGGCGCGGCAAATGCGTGAGGGATTATTAAAAGGGGTGCCATCGTCATTTGCGTATTTGTAATAATAGGCTAATGAACGTTCGTGATTTCCACACGTTATACTACCATAGGAATAATCGCTTTTGGGCACTACCAAACAGCACCATAATTTATTATTTTCCCCGCAATGGGCAGCGGTTTGGGTAGTGATAGTCATATCGGATGGTAAATCTATATCCAATTCATCAAAATCACTGCTCCATGTGCCGTTAGCCAAATGATAGCGTATGCTGGCTTGTGCGATACTTTCGGCTAACGTGCGGTACGTGGCGAAGCGGGCCTTGCCTACGGCCACTTGATATTGCGGAAGTGCTACTGCTGCCAAAATGCCGATAATTAACACAACTACTAACAATTCAATAAGTGTAAATGCTTGGTTATTTTTCATAAAAATTCTCCTTTCTTTTTTTACTGCTATAAATATCATTATTTTTTTTTTTGATTTTGTCAAGGAAAAAAATTTTACACGACGAGAAATAATCATATTTTATAAACCTATTACAAGCGAAGAAAAACACCCCCGAGTTTTCGGGGGTGTTTTGACATGTCTTAAATAATTATTATTTTAACAATTCGGCCCAAGCATTTTTTTCATCTTGTAATTGTTTTTTGGCCGTATTGAGTTGGTTTTGCACTTGTTCTTGTGCGGCTTGCGCTACCGTTTTTTTACCGGCGGCTACTTCCGCGGCGGTTTTGGCTTGTTGGTATTGTTGTTTGGCTTCCAACAATTTTTGGCGGGTTTCGGCCGATTTTTGGAGTGCTTGTTCCAAGGTTAACGTTTGTGCATTGATGGACGACGTGTTCGTCGCCGTAGTATTTTCCGTAGTTCCGGTGGTGGCGCAACCGACGGCGGCCGCTGCCATAATCAGTAAAGCAATTTTTTTCATAAGATAACTGCTCCTTGTGTTAAGTTTGTTTACTCTTTTATTTTATAAAAATTTTACGCAAAATTTCCGCTTTCCTTACCATTACCCTTTCATAAAGAAACGGTCGTGCCCGTCATCGTCGTCGTTGTAATTATGCCCGTCCGGGTTATTCCACGCCCAAAAATGGGCCAAAAATAAATAACTGCCAAGCCCGGTTAAAAAGGCACTTAAACCATAAAATGCATGACGGAAATGCCACTCATATCCTTCCGTTCCCAGCCATTTATGCATATAGTCCCAATCGGGCAACGTTTCGGGCCCCGCATTTAGCAGAGAAATTACCGGGTCTAAACTACACCCCGCGTAATGCCCGACGCTGTAGCACGCAATCGCCAAGAGTAGCAAGCATACGTCGGCTTGAATTTCTTTGCCGCGGTGTAAAAAGGTGAAATAGGCCAGTAACGGGACGCCTAATTCCATAAGCGTTCCCCCCCAAATGGTCATCTTGAAATTACCGAAGAACAGCATGCGGAAAATAGGGTGTCCGGCTTCGTGAATACCTATTGTCATTAACCACAACACGCCTGCAAACGGACAGTGTCTCGGCCCGACGAACCATTGATACGTAAAATAAGTTACCAGCCCGATAAATAAAATCCCTTTCCAGCCGTATTTCCAAAATAAGGGGCCTTTGCGGGCGGGGTCTATAAAATCAAAAATATCCGTTAAAAAATCACGCATACCGTTTGTATTTTATCAATTTTACAAGTGAAAAAAAAGATTTTTATATATTTTCTTCGTCGATAAAAAGCAATCTAATTAGTTTTTTGCCTTGAGAGAAGTCGGTTAGATTGGTACGGTAGATAAGACGTTAAACGTCAAATTTACCGAAAGGAGAAAGTATGAACTTCAAAAAATATGCACTTACGTTGTTGTGTGTCGGCGCGGTATCTGCCGCGTGGGCACAACTGTATGTGGAAGAAGACGAAGTCGTTTGGCTTACGCCCGTCAAGCACGAGCAACGCCTAAACGAACGCCGCCAAACGGCAAAAGGGCCGGCTTTAGACCCTATGGAAAAACTCGTGCGTGCGGGTAAAGACGAACTGCACAAAATCGGGTTAGAAGTCGGGGCAGATATTTCGTATTTGGCACAACGGGCTGCCCCCAACGGCAAACAGACGGCTATTCAAGGCGTGTATTACCCGTATTTGACGTGGAATTTATTTAAGGACCGCGCCTTGGGTTCGGGACAATTAAATATCAACTATACACTGGTACGTTATTGGGGCACGTCGGCGGCTACGTTACAAAACCGCGTAGAGACGGCTGTGCCTTTTAACGACTATCCGGCCAATCAGGAAATTTTCTCGCAATTTTCCTACACGCAAACCTTGCCGGGTGTATTTGATTGGATGAGTATTACCGTCGGGCAGTTTCCGCTTTACAACTTTGACGGCACGCAATATATCGCCAACCAACAAACCGCGCTGATGAACTATGCACTCTCGCAAAATGCAACCAGTGTTTATCCGTCGGCGTCGCTGGGCGGTTATATGCAAGCGCAAGTTGGCAAATGGACACTCGCTGCCGGGTACCAGGACGGTACCAACCTGACCGGGCAAAATATTGAGTTAGACGAAGCCTTTAGCGGAAAATATACGCTTTTTGGCTCGGTGGCGTGGAACCCGGATTTCGGTTTTGGCCAAGGGCAATATAGCGTCTTGTATTATTATCAGCCCTCGGTAACGGCACAACCGGAATATGTAAACGGTTGGTCGTTTAATATGCAACAAAATATGGGCGACAAATGGGCGATGTTCGGCCGGGCTAACGGTGTAGATAAAAGTGTGACGGGTGTGAAAAATTCCTATGCGCTCGGTATAGCCATGTTAAACCCGCTCAATCGCAACGCGGCTGATGCC
The DNA here is from genome assembly GCF_902757105.1 of Candidatus Avelusimicrobium luingense. Taxonomy (NCBI): domain Bacteria; kingdom Pseudomonadati; phylum Elusimicrobiota; class Elusimicrobia; order Elusimicrobiales; family Elusimicrobiaceae; genus Candidatus Avelusimicrobium; species Candidatus Avelusimicrobium luingense. Next base: position 30,418 of record NZ_CACVTK010000001.1, on the reverse strand, counting down.
ATTATCGCGGGAGTAGCCTATAACGATTTAAGTATGAAGGGGTTAGGTTATCCCGTCAATGCGCGTGACAACGAAATGGCGCTGGAACTTCAATGGATTTGGGGTATCGGTAATTGGATTACTGTTACGCCCGACGTGCAATTCTATCCCAAAGCGGGTTTGAATAACGCACGCAACGAAGCCACGATCGTCAGTTTGCGCACCACTATTATGCTGTAAATAAAACTATAAGGAGAAAAAATTATGGAAAAAAACGAATTAGTATTAGGAACACGTTATCCGACGCTCGCATTTATTACGGGCGGCGCGGGGCAAGCCAACGACGGTATCCCGCCGCAACCGTTTGAGACGTTTTGCTACGACTCGGCGTTGATGCAAGCCAAAATTGAAAACTTCAATATTGTGCCTTATACCTCGGTGTTGCCCAAAGAATTACACGGCAATATCGTTCCGGTGGATCAAGTAACGCCGTACTTCAAACATGGAGCCGTTTTAGAAACAATTATCGCCGGAAACGGGGCGCGTATAGAAGAACATAAAGCCATTGCTACCGGCGTAGGCGTGTGCTGGGGCAAAGACGCACAAGGCAAACTGATCGGCGGTTGGGCCGCGGAATATGTGGAGTATTTTGATACACCTATTGACGACGAAATTGCCGAAGGACATGCACACATGTGGCTTAATAAATCGTTAAAGCATGAGTTGGAAATTCGCGGAGTGCAAAAGCACAGCGAATTTCAAATCTGGCACAACTACATTAACATTACCCAACCGTTTGCCTATTGCTTGACGTGTATGGGTTTTTTAAATTTCAAATTTGCCGAACCTGTAAATTTGAAATAGAAAATTCTTTGGGGGTATTTTATGGGAGAAAAAAAGCAATCTGCCGCTAAACTGGGCGTAATCGGGTTAGCATGTATTGTGATTAGTTCCATGGTTGGGGGTGGAGTTTTCTCCCTCCCCCAAAACATGGCTGCCGGGGCGAGTGCGGGCGCCGTACTTTTGGCGTGGGTGATTACCGGCGTGGGCATGTATTTTATTGCTAACACGTTTAGTGTGCTTTCACGCGTAAAGCCTGATTTAACGTCGGGTATTTATATGTATGCGCGCGACGGGTTTGGCCCGTATGTGGGCTTTACGATCGGTTGGGGGTATTGGCTGTGCCAAATCTTCGGCAACGTAGGGTATGCTGTTATTACGATGGATGCACTCAATTACTTTTTCCCCCCGTATTTTGCGGGCGGAAATAATCTGTTGTCTATCGTATGCGGTTCGGTGCTAATCTGGGGCTTTAATTGGGTGGTACTGCGCGGAGTGCAACAAGCGGCAATTTTGAACATCATTGGAACGATTGGTAAATTAGTGCCGTTATTGTTATTCTGTCTGATTTTATTGTTTGCCTTTCATTGGGATAAATTTGATACCAATTTTTGGGGGCATTTAATGGAAAACGGCAAGACGTTGGGTAATTTGCCTGCACAATTAAAAAGCACCATGCTCGTAACGTTATGGTCGTTTATCGGTATTGAAGGGGCGGTGGTACTGTCTAACCGTGCTAAAAGCCAAGCGGCTGTGAGTAAAGCGACCTTTTTTGGTTTTGTCGGATGTTTAGTAATTTACATCGGACTTTCGGTACTTCCGTTTGGGTTCTTATCGCAAGCGGAGATTGCCGCAGTAGCCAACCCATCTACGGCGGGCGTATTGGAAAAAGTTGTTGGGCCGTGGGGCGCGGTGTTTATGAACTGCGGCCTTTTAATTGCAGTTTTATCGTCGTGGCTTGCGTGGACGATGATTGCGGCGGAAATTCCCGCAGCGGCGGCCGAAAACGGTACATTTCCCAAAGCGTTTGCTAAACAAAACGCTAAAGGAGCGCCGTGTGTATCATTGTGGATTACAAGTGCGATTATGCAACTGGCAATTTTAATGGTCTACTTTTCTAATAACGCATGGAACACCATGCTCTCTATCACGGGTGTAATGGTACTTCCGGCCTATTTGGCCAGTACGGCCTATTTGTGGAAACTGGTGGAAGACGGCGAATATGCCAAGATTTCTTCCACGGGGCGTGCGGCGGCCTTATTTACTTCTGTGATGGGAACGGCGTATGCGTTGTGGCTCGTGTATGCGGCAGGGATAAAATACTTGTTTATGGCGGTTATTTTTTTAGCCGTCGGTATCCCGGTATTTATGCGCGCTCGGTGTGAACAAGCCCCGGGCAAAGCGATATTTAGCGGCGGCGAAAAAGTAGTGGTAACGCTGCTGGTATTATTGGCGATTGGAGCGTTATGTATGTTCTGCCACGGACATATACATTTATAATTCTTGGCATACAGTACAAACACAGGCCCGAAGATTTTTTCTTCGGGCTTGTTTGCTCTTTCTATATCAAAATGTTAGTATGCAAGAAAGGAGTATTTTATGAGCGATTTTCAAGAGGCTGTTAAACTTATCAAAAATGCATCATACGGTGTTAGTTTTACCGGGGCAGGAATTAGTGTAGAAAGCGGTATTGCGCCTTTTACCGGGGCGGGCGGACTGTGGAATCAGTACGACCCGAAATATATTGAAATCAATTTTTTTACGATGAACCCGCAAGAAAGTTGGCGCGAAATGAAAAAGATTTTTTTTAACGATATGCACGACGCTATGCCCAATAAAGCGCATGAAGTGCTGGCTGCGCTTGAAAAACGCGGCAACTTTAAAGGCGTAATTACGCAAAATATTGACGGACTACACCAAAAAGCCGGCAGTAAAAACGTACAGGAATTTCACGGGACTATTTATACACTTTCTTGCGTGCGATGCGGCAAACAATATAGATTGGCCGATATTGATTTGTCTGCCGATCCGCCGACATGTTCGTGCGGCGGTGTGTTAAAACCTAACTTTGTATTTTACGGCGAAGGAATTCCCCCCGCCGCGTATCAAAACTCGCTTACCATGGCGCAAAATTGCGATGTAATGATTGTGGTGGGAACGGCGGGCCAAGTAATGCCCGCGTGCGGTATGCCGATGATTGCCAAGGAGTTTGGGGCAAAAATTATTGAAGTAAATCCGCAACCGTCTTCTTTCACGGATAGTATTACCGATTATTATTTCCCGCAAAAAGCGACGGAATTTTTCGGAGCGCTTGAAAAAGAGTTATAAAATAAACGTAAAAAATACCGCCCTGTAAAAGGGCGGTATTTTTTTGAGACGAGAATCTTATTTTTTGGAGGGTAAGCAGAAAAGTACAATTAGTACAAGCCAACCGATGAACGGAATAAGCCCGATAAGTAACAACCACGGACTAAATCCGCCGTCGCGTAAGCGGCGGGCTTCGATAGCCAAAGACGGTAAAAAGAGACCCAATTCGAGAATGAGGGTAACGGTATTGACCACTTTACCCGGTAGTCCTATAAGACCGAAAATCACCCCGATAATGAACATAATTAACATGGTAAACAAGATGAATAACCAGAATTGTTTACGAGTAGCACGGCCCTTAAAATCAACATAGTGGTTGAATATCGGGTCTAAAAAATATGTTTTCATAATTTTCTCCTGTTTGATAATAAAACTACTCTTATAGCATAGAATAAAAAAACCCGTTTTAGCAAGTGATTTTTTAGTGTATTATGCTTGGAATGATAGCAAAGCACACGTTTCTTGTTTGTTAAATCTAAATAAAGCACAAATTAGTTTATCTAATTGATGTTGTTCGGCCGTGATATCTGCGTCGGCATTTTGGCATTTTTTTGCATAGATTTTTTGTGCTAATTGCTCTATCGTTTTTTGGGTTTGCGCGGATGCGGACGGAACGGGAATTTCCCCTAATGGTTGGGAATATAATTCCAATAATTTTCCTTTACGTTTCCCCTTATAAAATAACCAAGCATAATAGGGTTGACTATTTAATAATGCAAGTAAATACCAAAGGGTAATATGACCGCGCGGCGACGAAATAAAATATACGTCGGAACTGGCATACCATTCCATCGGGGCATAGGCGGCTATATTACGCGCGGCACGATGCGGAATAACGATTTTATCGTCGTCAAAATTGAGTTTGCGCCGCACTGAGCCAAACCAATATTTCCCTTGTTTAATGGCATTTTGTATACCGTTATTGTTTTGTTTGCGGGCAAGTAATTTTTCTTTGAATTTTGCTAAATGTATAGCAAAGTGCGGATACTGTTGCAAATCAATATCCCGGTCTGCCGGATAAAATAAATCAATCAAATAAAGCCGCGGTGTTTGGGCGCAGACATAGGGTAAAATATCGGAATTTTTGAAAAACGGTTTTAATTTTTTGCGCTCGGTAGTGTTGGGAGATAACGTATCTATTTCATCTGCAGAAAGAATAAAGGCTTTATCACATCCGGTCATAAGTCCGTTGGAAATATGCGCGCAATCTTTTAAGCGGGTGGACGTAGCCGCCATTTTGCAAAGGGCTGTGTTGATATCGGCAGGAATGGAACGCGTGCTTAAAAACACATGGGAGCCAAAAAATAAATTTTCGGGAGTTTTAGCCAGTTGTGTCGGCGTAAAAATAGTAATCAAATTATGTTGGCCTTTGGCGCGGGTAAAAAGTTTTTCTTCGCCAAAATCAATTAAGCGCAAAATATCGGCCTGTTGTTTTAAGCGCAAACGTAGCGGTTTTGCCGCCGCGGCTTGTGCGAAGTAGGAAGTAGTTAATAATCCCGCTACCCCGTCTTTAGTAAGTACATCAAATGCGAGATGAAAAAATAAGTATAAGAGATCGCTTTTAGGAGTAAGCCATTTCTTCCAATGTGGATTTTGCCGTAAAGCCGTAAAAAATTCCTTGTGATTTTTTTGACCGATATAAGGCGGATTAGCCAAATAAATATCAAATCCGCCGTTGGAAAACACATCGGGAAAGTGTTGCCGCCATGCTTGCGAGGGATTGCCCGCAAGCGCATCGGCTACGTGAAAATGTAGAGAAGTAGGAAGTTTTTTCCCATGGGCGGCTAATGTTAAAGACATCCGCAAGCGCAAATCTTCTATGGCATGGGGGTTAATATCAATACCGTACAAATTACGGGCGGCAATATCATGAAGTAACGTGGCATAATTTTCCGTTGGCGTTAAGGCGTGGCGCAATGCGGCTAATTCCAACCAGAACGGGATAAGAAGTCCCCCCACCCCACAGGCCGGATCGCATACAGTAAGCTGGGCTAGGGCGTGAGAAAGGCATGGACGGTCTTTGTGCGTAAGGCACGCAAGATCAATTGTCCGGGCGGTATCCGGCAGCAAGTGATGTAATTTTAGCCAAGCCAGCAGCGTTTCTCGGGCCAGTTGCCGGGCCGTTTCAAAGGGTGTATAAAAAATGCCTGTACGGGACGATTTTTCTATTGCATAGCGTTCGTTGATTAACCCGATAATTTCAGGGGTAAGTGCATTTTTAATGCCTTCTTGCCCGACGGGAATGGTAGTTAGTAAATGTGTAAATGATGGGTGCAACGGCAAAAACTCAAGCGACATATCCGGTAGAAAATCAGTAGGAAGTTGTTGATTTTGCAACCAAGTGTGTGCAAAAAAATGGCGCAAGAAGATATATTTTTTTTCGCGAGAGAATGAGAGATTATCCAGTTCCGATACGAGGGAAAGCAACGGGCTTTTCATAGTCTGTGTATAATCCCTAGAAATTAAGGGCGCTCTTGATCAATTTTAATTTGTATATCAAAACCGGCTAAATGGGATAATTCCGGATTATTAAATTTTAAAATACGTTGAGGCAGTAATCCGTTAGTCATTTGGTCAAATTCGCTAATTTCGTCGGCCGGAACCAACGATATATTTAATGTGTGTGGGCCTGCTAATGCTTTGGAAACAGAATAGGGCATCATGTAATCCATGTGCGTGGCTCCGCCGTGAATCACAAATAGGGCATCGGGATATTGTTGGCGGTATTCTTGTATTTTGGCTATCCAATGGGTGTTACGTAACCGGAGCCCCTCGACCGAACCCCATATCGTTTTTTTTAGTTGGAGTTCCGGCGGGAAGAAGGCCGTTTCCTGTAAAATTAAAGAGGACTCATCATTAGGGCGCACAAAAGTCGGCTCTAATCCAACGATAGGAATATGGTACGAATTGGCGGTAAGCCATATCGGGATATAAGGTGCGTAAGCATCATTGGTAAGTGTATCCCCCCAGGTTTGGTCTTGGGCAATAAATTCGGTAAAAAGAAAAATTTGACGGCGGGGATAGGCCATCCGTAATGTACGCAGAAAATCTTCAACATGAAGTTGAATTTCGGGATGATGGTGTATTTCGCCTAATAACAAATATTGCGTATCTGCCGAAATTTGATGAACAAGCCATTTCATATCTTCTTGGGCGGGGTGTGTAACTGTTTCCAACTCCCACAGGAAATCTTCCAAACGGCTGGTTACTTCTTTTTGTCGTTCGGCTAACCGGGCCACCCACTTGCGGGTTCCCAAATTATTATTGATCAGAAAATATCGGCTCCACAATTCAGGTGTTGGCAATTGACCGGCTTTGGAATCGGCCGGGTATGGATTAACTGCCAGTTCCTTTGAAAGTTGTTGGCTGGGCCATAACAATCGTTTTGTTGTTGTGTGTTGGCTTTGCAACATGTAGGTATCCAGCCATGTTTCGTGTACCCGTCGATACAAATGCATAAATGCATCTGTTTCTATCGGTACATTCATGACTTGATTAAGTTTTTGAATTTCGTCGGCAAGGGCCGCCTGTATGATTCCCGAAGAAGTATTTGCAGCCATATCCAGCGCCTTGTTTGAGCCTTGCGAAACCGTTTGAAGCGCCTTTGCAGTGCCTTCGGCAACACGCACCGGAGTTTGGGCATATCCACCCGGAGCAAATGCCCATAAACAACCTATCAGAAAAAAGAAAATTTTATTATTCTTCATGTATTTTCCACCGGTCTTCTTCGTTTTTATAGGTTTTCCAAAGTTCTACCGGAACCCTAAATTGGGCATCAAAACCAACTAGTTGAGAAATTTCCCGGTCATCAAAACTGATGATGCGTTCTAATGGGAAATGCTGCCCTTCCGATAAGATATCAAAATATGACGTGTTATACGTAATACGTTTGTTTAAGTCTCGGCCTTTATCCGGATAGAAAGTAGCCACATATGTTTGCGGCCCGGCTAAAAATTTGCCCAGAGAATAGGGTTCGTGGTACATGATATGTCCGGCCCCGGTATAAATGATAAACAGTGCATCCGGATTTTTGTTGCGCATCTCTTTAATAGTTTGCAACCATTGACGGTTACGCAGCCGTACCCCTTCGCGGGTTGCCCAAACGCCTACCCACTCTTTACTAATGTCAATATCATGCTCTAATCCCAGTACCGTCATCCCCTGTTCATACGCTGCTTGCCAGATGGGAAGATATTCCGGAGATGATACCGAATCCCCCGGTTGCCATTGAACGCCAGCATCTAAAAATTCCGTTAAAAGAAAAATGGGACGTTGGGGTTGGCGTTGTCGTATTTCACTCATTAAGCGGGTGATGTTATTTTTGATTTCAATTATATAGTGTCGTTCTCCCAAAAGTAAATATTGGGTATCTTCGGAAATCTGATCTGCAAGCCAACTCATATCTTGTTCCGGTTCGTGCGTGAAATGCCGTTGCGTTTGTTTCATCCGAGGAATGGCCGCTTGAAACTGCTCCCTGTAATCGTTACGGTATTTTAAGGTTTTCGCTATTTCACGGTTTGCTTTTGCGGCCAAATAGAGTGATATTTGTTGTTGATTTTGTAAGAAAGGCACTTCGGGATATAATTCGGCGTAATTTCCCTGAATCAGACCCGGAAAGTCCTTTATCGGCTTTTCCGTAGTGTAATGGTACGAACTCCACCAATAGTCTTGTTCGGCCTGTTGGGCTTGACGAGAGGCTTGGCTCACGCGTTCTTCCAGCGTTTTTATAACGGCTTCTTCCGAGAACTGCCATGACGGATGTTTGGCTAATAACTTGTCCATGGTTATTATCTCGGGAATTTCTTTAAGCAATTGCGATTGTGCTACGCTGTCAAGCGTACAAATGCCCAGAAGTAATAAGGGTAAATAAAATTTTAGTTTCATTATTCCCCCCTGCCGAGAGGAGGTATAAGCACTCTGGCATTAAAACCAACTTGTGTTGATAACGGATAATCAAACTTAATAAAAGGTGAAATCGGTAGTGCCTGTTTTACACAGAACGTATCGTACATGCTTATGTTAAGTAATTCATCCGGCTTTTTAAGTGATTCCGTGGGTACAATAAGAGCCGTATAGGTATCGGGCCCTGCTAATGTTTTCCCTAACGAGTAAGCACGTTCGCTAGATAAATGCCCCCCACCGGCATAAATCAAAAATAACGCATCGGGAAATTCTTCCCGATAACGTTTGATGAGACGAAGCCAATGCTGATTGCGTAGGCGAACCCCTTCCGTTGTTCCCCATAAAGGCAAATCAATAGCGGTAATATGGTCTATTAACGCAACATTGTCGTTTTGAACAACAAATTCCGGTTCTAATCCGGCAATTGGAATTTGGGCTTGTTTGGCGGCCATCCAAACGGGCCAATACTCACGTAAGAGTTCATTGCGTCGGGTGGTATTTTGGGTTTGTGCTGCATGGGGCATAAATTCGGTAAATAAAATGATTTTCCGTCCGCTATTTGCCAAGTGAGTAATGAATTGAGCAATATGTGGGCGTAAATAGGCATAGTGCGCTTCGCCCAGCAAAAGGTATTTGGTATTAGCCGGAATTTGGTCGGCTAATGTCTTCATATATTGGGAAGGCGGTACTTCAACCGTTTGCTCGTGAAGACGCATTTGCGGGAACTGCGCTTCGTAATCTTCCAAGAGTTTTTTTGTTCGCCGCATTTGAGAGGCCACCCGGCGGTTTTGAGCAGATATAATATACATTTCCCATTGTTCGGGTGTTGTTAAAATATTGCTTATCTCCGGATATAATTCTTCCGGATTCTTAATGCGGTTGGATAGCGCGGTGTATGGCCCGTCTGCCAAGACCATTTCTTCTACCGGATTATGATACATCAGTTCAAATGCTTGGATATAGGATTTTTGCAAGCGAGTAGCCAACAATTCCGTAAGTTGTCGTTCCGTCAAGGATACCGTTCTAAGGGCGGCAGGTAATTCTTTTTCCCATTGAGCATATCCCGGCATCATAACACAGATGTACAATAAGAATAATAAAAAGAATTTTTTGAACATATAAAATCTCCCTATTTTCATTGTAGTAAAACAAGTGGAAATAGGCATGGGCCTTTAGACCCAGAGAGATTGTTTTTTGGGCCTAGGCCCAAATAGACTCAATACGAGGGCGGAATAAAAATAGGTCGCTCCGTGAAAGAGCGACCTAAAATAAGCCATTGGGCAAGTATTTATTTAATTTTTTTGCCTTGTTCCAACATCAATGTATAGGTGGTGATATCGGTCACTTCGGCCGGCCCGAAGAATTGAATCGGTCCGGGGAAGACAAACAGGTCTTGTTCCGCCCATGCAATGCGGTTTTTGGCGAGATATTTGAACGGTTCGCCTTTCAGTTCCACTAAGGCTTTTTTGATGACGGGTTTTTCTTTCCCTTTACGCCGTTCAATATTCATCATCATGGTAAGCGGTACGCCGCCGACTTCCCAATCTTGTGCTTTGCGCGTTAGTTTGCGTACGGACGATAAATAGCCCGAGCATTTATTGAGCGCAAGCACCGCTGCGTTATAACCGAGTGCGTATGTGTAGGTGGCGTCAAATGTGGATGGCACCCCACAGCGGCCTTCGTAACCGAAGAAGTGTGTAATGGCAGAAAATTTGCCCGTATATTTGCCTGCTTTTTTAAGGGCAGACAATTCTGTTTTAATCATTTCTACGAGCAATTTTTCTGTTTCGATGAGCGATACTTGTACATTACCGTGCGGGTCGCGGTCCAACATTAACTGGCTGGCGATTCCGTCGGGTAGCGAGCGCATCAAGTCGGCGAGTTTTTTAGGAAGTTTGGCCAAGATAAATTCTTTTTTCTGGGCGGTTGTGGAAAGTTTAGTAAGAGCGGCTTCGTTATCGGCGAGCGAATCGTTAAGCGCGCTGATTAGTTCTTTCATTTCCGGGATAAACTCAATCAATCCTTCCGGCACGAGCACGATACCGTAATTTTTGCCCGCTTTGGCACGTTTGACAATTAAGTCCACTAAATTTTTAACCACTTGCCCGAGCGTCATTTTTTTAGCGAGAACTTCTTCGCCGACGAGTACGGCATTCGGGTGGGTTTTAAGTGCCACTTCCAACGTAATGTGCGAAGCACTGCGCCCCATCAACCGTACAAAGTGCCAGTATTTGCGCGCGGAGTTCATATCGCGTTCAATATTACCGACGAGTTCTGCATAAATTTTGGTAGCAGTATCAAACCCGAACGATGTTTCAATGTGTTCGTTTTTGAGGTCGCCGTCAATGGTCTTGGGTACACCGATGACGCTGATATCTACGCCTTTTTGTTTGAGATATTCGGCAATGACGCATGCGTTAGTGTTGGAGTCATCCCCCCCTACCACGACGAGCGCGTCTAATTTATTTTTAAGAAGATTGTTTTTAGCGGCGGCCAATTGTTCGTCCGTTTCAATTTTGGTGCGGCCCGATTGAATTAAATCAAACCCGCCGGTGTTGCGGTACTCTTGCATGAGTGCCGGTGTGATTTCTATAAATTTATTGTCTACGATACCGCTGGGCCCGCCTAAAAAACCAAAGAGTTTGTTTTTGCTGTTGGCTTTTTTCAGCCCGTCTAACAGCCCGCCGATGACGTTATGTCCGCCCGGGGCTTGTCCGCCGGAAAGCACGACGCCTACGCGTACGGCTTTTTTGCATAACGCGGCGTTGTTGCCTTTTACAAACGTAATAGCCGGAAGGCCATACGTATTAGGGAAAATCTTTTTGACGGTGGCTTGGTCGGCTACCGATTTAGTAGGTTTGCCCAGTTTCGGTTTTACAAAAGCGGGGCCTTTTTTTAAGATGTTGGGAAGCACCGGTTGAAATTTGGCGCGGTGTTCTTGCAACGGTGAACAAGCACATTTTTTTACGGACATTTTACTCTCCTGAAAATAGAATAAAAACACTTCCCTTATATTATACAAAAATGGGTTTGTATCGGCGTGTGTTGTTGAAAAAAAGCCGCCCGGTTAAGGGCGGCTTTTGCTTACAGTAAAACAAGTTTAGAACAAGAATCCTAACGTCAGCGAAGCGGCGGCTGAGTTGGGGATCGTGTTGCCGTCAATTTTGGTAGTGTCGGAACTGATAGCCCCGGCGAGTTCAATATAAAAGTGCATCATGTTAAACCCGATACCTGCCGTGTAGAACGGAGAAACGGAACTGTCGGCCAAGTTTTTGTTGTATCCGATGCGAAGCGGCATATTGAAACGTTGACCGTTGACGACATTAAATTCTAACCCCAAGGCAAGTTGGCGCGATTTAATGGAGTCAATCATCGTGTCGTTTTCGGTGACGTCAATATCGGCTGCTGCCGTCATCCAATTAAACGGATTGACCGCTACGCCCGCGCGCAGTTGCGGTTTGAGTTCGTATTTATCGGTGCGCCAGTTGCGTGCGATAGCCGCATTAATATCTGCCGGAGCACCCGGGCGGTCAAATTTCGGGTTGTTTAAGTTACGCGCCGTTAAACCGAATTGCGGATTCCAAAAAACTTCTTTATCTAATAATTTAGATAAGTTCGCCATGACACCCAAGTCGATACCGATATTTGTGGAGTTCTTTTTGTTATCGTAGGCTTTATCCAAAATATCTTTGATATCTTCATTTTCCGTCAGAACCATTACGCCGCTTTGTGCGGTGTAACCGCTAATCACTTTAAAGTTTCCCCCCACTTTTAAACCGGGGATCACTTGTTGACCATAACCCAAAGACATTTCGCCAAACGTTGCGGCATCCGCCATAACAAGCGTTTCGTTGTCTTTATAAGATCCGGTGGCGCTGGCGGCTTGTATAATAATTTCTGCCGCGCCATCCATGTTGGAAGTGGCTACACCGAGCATGTCTAAAATTTGTGCTTCGGTTGCTCCTTGAGCCACAGCGGCGTTAACGATGGCGTTAGCCAGAGCCGTTGTGCTGGCATAGGCGTTGTTAAATAACGAATTTAACGACGGAAATAAACTGTGAGCATCAATAGAGGCCGCTAAGGCCGCCGCTGCCGATTGGTTAGAGGTAGAAGTCGGGGCGGTTGTGGCACCGAGTGTTAAGCCTGTACCTGTGTTAAATTGAATGTTTTTGGTATCTACAACAGGGGTAATTGATCCGGTGCCTAAGGCGCGGCCACTAACGGCAAAATTTTTGAATTTGAACACAGCCCCGGCGTCGGCATTTATCAAAGCCCCGGTTTCTTTTCCGATCATTTTGGAAATATCGCTTAAGCCCTTGAACAAGGTAGTGATATTTTCGGCGGTAGCCGTGTTGCCGTTATCTATTGCCGTTTTTAACGCTTTGTATTGGTCGGCCATATCGGTCAAATCGCGCACGCCTTCCAATACATTCTTGGTGGCCTCAAAGGTTGCCCCGGCATTGATAAGAAGACCCGTTTCATTAGTATCGTCCTCTTGGGCTAGCCCGGCCGGGTTCCAATACTGAGCGTCCGGCCCAAAGGCGGTGGCAACTCCGGCTCCGCCCATACCCATGGCGCGAGTGCCGACAAATTGCCATTGTTGTGCGCCTGCTACAGACGCAAGAAATAACGCCGCTGTAAATACTACGGCATTACGAAAGGTTGTTGTGTGCATAGCATCTCCTTATTTATGTAGATAGTTTTATCTTACTAAACCTAATGTAAATGGTGCAAGAAGGAACAACATAAAGCAGTTTATGTTGCTTTGGGGACAAAAAAAATTACCCCCAATGGGATCGCCTTCCGGTAAAATCTCTGACGAGATTTTCCTGCAGGCCGGGCTCGCGGTACTCGCCTTTGCCTAACGGCAAAACTCGTACAACGCTGCGCCTTTCGATTTCCATCGCAACATAAAGCAGTTTATGTTGCTTTGGGGACAAAAAAATTACCCCCAATGGGAATCGAACCTATATCATCCGCTTAGAAGGCGGGTGCTCTATCCATTGAGCTATGGGGGCAATATATTTATTTTATCAAAAATCGCGCTTTTTGTCTTGCCGTACAGGATTGATTAAAACCTGTGTCGGGGTGATTACACAACATTTATTTTAGGTTAGGGATGTTTGCGTCTAAAAAGAGATTTCCAAGCAGCGCGGAATTTTTTTCGCATCCATTTTAGGTATCCGAGGTAAAAATACGGACAGTATTTATAATCATTCCACAGCCACTTGAAATAACCCGTTTGATAAAAGGTATATTCTTTTTTAATGTCAAAATAAAAGGGGTTGATGTGTTTGAGTAAAATTTCTTTTTTCTCACGACGATAAACGGACTTTGATAAAGCCCCTTTTTCCACAAATTTTTTTAAGATTTGCAGGTAATTATATCCAAACACTTCTGCAATGTTATATCCCCCTTTTTGGGCGACAGGAAGTAAAGTGAAAATTTCATCATAAATAATGAGCGCGGAAGTGCCACCGGCTAGCATGCGGCATAAAATATCGGTTTGCGGCAGTGACGATTTATTGGCGCGAAACCAGTCGGTTTGAGAATCGTGAGTTGTTTTCCACATGCCAAAGCACGCGATCCATGTGTTGAAAAAAGAAATTTCCTTCATAAAATCGTCTAACGTTTCACAATGTACCGCTTGGGGAACGTGTGGAATATTACGAAAGAATAAAATAGGTTTTTCGGAGCAGTATTTTTCAATATAATAAAGCATTACCGATAAAGCATTCGGTTTAAGTAATAAATAATCATTGTGAAGTTTTAGAAATTTGCCGTCTCCGTTGGCCATTACGCGTTCAAAATTATCAAATCCGATGTTTTTTTCCGTCTTACTGTATTTGATTTTTGAACCGTACCGAGCTATATATTGTTTAACAAGTTCGGGGGTGGTGTCGGTAGAACAATTATCGGAGATGACAATTTGAATTTGGTCGGTTTGGGTAAATTCGTCTTGCGACACAATGCTGTCTAATACCTGACGTAAAAAATCAACGCGGTTATAAGTAGGGATACAAATAGAAAGTAAAGGTGTCATATTAGTTGTTGTTCATTCCGTGGAAAAAATCTTGTTTGGGCGCAAATATTAACTGACCGGAAAATTTTAGCCATTGGCGGATGTTAGGCCAGTAAAATGGGAAATATTTCAGCGCATATACGACGTTAAAGAAAAAACGATCCGATTTTTGCGTCTGAGGATTTATCACTCCGTTTAAGAAGTGCTTTTTCAGTTTATTAAATTGCGGTTTGGTTAGCCCTTTTTGGCGCAAGTCGTTGTAAATACATAAGGCCCGGTAGAAATAAGCAATAGCCCCCTTTTTAACCCAGCCTTGGTTACCAAATCGTACCACCATGACCGGATGATTAAAACCAAAGCAATAGCCGGTAGAATCTTGCTGTAAGATTTGTTGGGTTAAATACAGGTGCATCCATACTAAACCAAACCCGGCTTGCACAGATTTAAGACGTAGGATGTCTTCCCTGCGCAATACAGCATTGGATAAGCATAATAATTTCAATTGTTCATGCGTAATAAATTCATTAAGATTTTTACAGTGAGCATCTTCGTCATCGGTAGCATTACAATAAATTAGTTGGTTATTAAATGTGTTAAGATACGCATTACTTAAACAAATTACCGTGCCATCGGGGTGGGTTTTGATGCACTCTACAAGACGTTTTAGACCGCCTTGCATATAATAATCGTCGGCTGAGTGAATGTGAACAAATTTGCCGGTGGCATTTTTGATACAATTAAATACATTTTTGTCCATCCCTAAATTAGTGGCATTGGGGAAAAATTTGAGAACGTGGCCCTTGCCTAAATCTATCGGTAGATTAAGTGTTTGTATTTCCGGCTTAATTTGTTGTATAGCGGCCAGAATTTTTTGTTGGGTGTTATCGGTAGAAGCATTATCGCACAGCACAATTTCAACAGGGTCTTCCAATGTCTTTAGTTCGTTAAAAACATTCTGCAAAGTTTCTTGGATAAAATCTTCGCAATTGTAAATGGGAATCCCAACGGTCAAGAGTGGCATTTGGTGGCTCCTTGGTATATGACAATGATTTCCTTGAGGGCATTTTCCAATGTATAGTTCGGTTTCCAGTTTAACAGGGTATGATTAGATGTATCGGCGACCGAGCACATAATTTCATCTGCCCGATACGCAATAACGCCGTAATTAAATTGCGTATTTGAGCCGGACACTTGTTTAACCGTTTGCACAAAGTGACGAATGCTGACGGCTTGCCCGGTACCGATTTCAAAATTATAAAAAGATGGCTTTCCCCGGGTGGCAAAGTCTAACGCCGCAATGTAGGCATTTGCCACATCTTTCACATAAATAAAGTCACGCTTTTGTTCTCCGGCGGTGAGATTGATTTGAGGGATTTTCTCTATCGCAATTTGACGTATCATCTGCTCGGTAAATTTCGCTTTACCGTCAAATGCACCGTATGGATGCTCTAAGGCTAAATTGATGACGGTCATTCGCCCTGCGTAGTATTTAAGCCACAACAGTAAACTTTTTTTAGATAGCGAATAGTGGAGTAAATAATTATAGGATAACCCTTCTTTATTAAAATAAGAATCTGTATTGATGAACGTTTTTAACCCATATTTAAGCCCCACATCAATTAGTCGTATGGGAAACATTAAATTGGTTTCCAATACTTTTACTTCGGGGTTTTCTCCGCGGCCGTACTCGGTAGCAATATGAATAATAGTTTGTATGGCATGTTTCTTAAAAATGTCTTCCAGTATGGTTTTGTCTACATCGTAACAGATAAGACGCGGGTTATGCAGTTCATCTGCAATGCGGCTGACATCGGAGGATGAACGTTTTAATAACACTACTTGTTCGTTCGTTTGTGCCAATATCGCCTTGAGTACATAACTTCCGACAAATCCGGTCCCTCCGGTTAGTAAAACGGTCATAATAATTTCCTCCTTAAGAACTGCGCGCATAACCCGATTTTCCCCCCGAGTTTGTGCCATTTATCTTGTTTAAGCAGTTTGCGTAACAATGTCATTGCGGATAAGGTGTTTAGCCCTTGCAAAGAGGCTGCGTCGCAGATAAATTTGCGGGAAATTTGTTTCAGTTCCGCCTTAGATAATTCTCGGGGCGTCACGTTATACCAATCACAAATGTTTTTTTGCGTGAGTACAAAAGCATACCCATTAGTACATAAGTTATACGTGTTAAGTACCAATTGTAGTAAAACGCAAGATTTCAAATCATCCTTTAACGGCAACTGATTACAATGAGCCAATTGTTTTTGAAAAGTCAAAAAACGTACTTCCGGTTCAAAGAAAACATTTTTCTTCGCCGGAGAATAAGTGTATGAATGTGTTTTGCCTTCAAATGGCGGGGCGGTTGTAATGCAAAACGGAATATCTAAAATAAGGCCGTTCCCTTCCAAAGCGGCTTCGGCAAACATAAAATCAAGCAGAAATCCGCCGACTGTTTTTTCATCGGCTAAATGATAATCTGCAAAATATTTTTGGAGAATATCATGTGAAAAGAAATTCCCCGTTGGATGCATCCCTTTGTAAGCAAACTCCAGCAGGCAATCACGTACCGACGGATAGCGGGTAGCTGTTTTGTTTGGATCTTGATTGGCGGTATCTAGTTTGAAATAGCCAAAATTCGGTTTGAGTTCGTTAAGTATATTGACGATTGTGGCAATCTGTTGGGGAAGTAATCTGTCTTTATCCATGCAAATTAGCGCATATTTCCCGTCTGCCTGATTAAAAGCATGCAAAATATTATAAGTAGATCCTTTATTTTCGGGTAGTGACACCAGTTTTAAGCGCGGGTCCTGAATAGAAGATAAACGTTCTATGGTGTCATCCGGCGAGTGATTGTCACTAATCACTAACTGAAAGTCTAAACAATCGCACGCTAAAAGTTCGTGTGCTTTTTGATAAATTTGTTTGGCACTATTATAGGTGGGTATGCAAATAGAAAGCGTAGGTGTTTTCATTTTTGCAACTCCTTTTTAATAGTTTGCAGTTGTGCTGCCGGCAGTAACGGAGACATGTTATCCAGCGCATTACCGAAACAACATTTAGGATGTATTTGGGTCGGTGTGTTAAAGTTAATGCAAATCAGTAACGGCCCGGGTTGTGCAAAACAGGCATGCAAGTCATTATCCGTCAACGTTTCGGCCTGTAATGTTTGGGCCGGTATGCCGTAGGCACGCGAAATCGCTGCAAAGTCGGGAGCGGTATAATCATCTACGGTAGACGGATTTCGTCCGTCTAAATACATATCTTGGAATTGTTTAACCATTCCCAACGAGCGGTTATTAAAGATAAAAATTTTAATAGGAAATTGGCGGCGCGCGAGTGTAACGAGTTCCTGCAAATTCATTTGAAATCCGCCGTCACCGCATAATACAACAGCCTGTTTCTCGGCCGCGGCTACGCCAAACGCCGCCGGAAAAGCAAACCCCATGGAACCTAGCCCACCGGAAAATAATACCCGCGTGCAAGGTTTTATGACGGCCGATTGGGCTGCCCACATTTGATGCTGGCCAACATCTACGCATACCGCATGCCCATCGGGAATTTCCGCAAACAGCCGGTGCATAATTTGATTAGGTAAATGCGCTTTGCCATCCAATGATTGTTCCACCGGAAATTGTTTTTTTAAGGCAGATAAACGGCTTGTCCACTCGGTTTTAGGTAATGATATAGATTGTTTATTGATTTCTTCCAGAAAGGCGGCCGCGTCGGCGCAAAGAACTGTTTTACGGAAATCGCCCGCCTGTAATTGGGCTACATCAATATCTACTTGAAAGACCGTTTTGTTTTCCCACGGTGAAACATCGGCGCCTGTTTGGCGGATATCTAACCGTGAACCGAGTACCAGTATTACATCGGCGCATGAAATCGCCCAGTTGGCATATCGGGTGCCATAAGTTCCGATAAGACCTAAATTGTACGGATAGTCTGACGGTACACTATCGATACCCATAAGCGACTGGACAACCGGAAGTCTGGTACGGAGTAAAAATTGTCGTAACGGCTCTACGGCATGACTTAATCGGACCCCGTTTCCCACTAAAAGCAACGGACGCTTGGCATGAGCAAATGCGTCAGCAACGTTAGCCGCGTAGGTCGATAAATCCGGAGTGGCTTTAGCGGCGGGTGGTATAAAAGAACGGGCCGTTTGAAAGTCAAAATCGGCGCGTTGGACGTCCATGGGTAAATCAAGCAACACCGGCCCTTTCGCTCCGGTATTGGCTTCGTAAAATGCTTTTTCCAACTCGTAACGTAAATCTTCCGCGTGCTTGACTTGCACGGCGTATTTGGTAATAGGGGTAGCAATACTGACAATATCGGTTTCCTGAAAGCCATATTGGCGGATAGCGGGAAATTTTTGATATTCAAACGAATTGACTTGCCCGGTAATAAATACTACCGGGGTTTGGTCAAAAAAACAATTGGCTATCGGAGTAACTAAATTGGTTGCTCCGGGCCCGGAAGTGGCTAGCGCTACGCCTGTTTTCCCGGTTGTTCGGGCATATCCTTCGGCGGCAAATCCGGCGGCTTGCTCGTGTGCTGTATTGATAAGTTCAATGCCGGGGGTAGTATAAATACTGTCCACCAAATGAGTTACCATCCCGCCGATGTAGCCAAATACACAATCGGTTTGTTTTTCAATTAGAAATTGTGTAATAAAATCAGAGGCTTTCATTCAAATTTTTCCCCATTTTGAATATAATGGTACAACTTCGTAAGCCCTTCTTCAAGCGAT
This sequence comes from Candidatus Avelusimicrobium luingense, assembly GCF_902757105.1. NCBI lineage: Bacteria > Pseudomonadati > Elusimicrobiota > Elusimicrobia > Elusimicrobiales > Elusimicrobiaceae > Candidatus Avelusimicrobium > Candidatus Avelusimicrobium luingense. The sequence continues at coordinate 11,561 of NZ_CACVTK010000001.1, read as the reverse complement.
GTAAAGTGTAAATCGGGCAATTCCTCGCGTAAGATGCTGTTGTCGCCGGTGTAAGCGTTGTTAAGCATATCTTTACAAAGTACGCGAATATTTTGGCCACTGATTTTTTGTACCTGTTTGGCTATTTCGCCCAACGTAACGCTTTTTGTAGGCGTAACATTGATGATTTTGTGTACGGGCCAGCGAATCAAAAACCGACGGATAATTTCGCCCAAATCATCTATCCACAAGTAATCAAACAAGGCATTTTTTTCAATAACGATATCTTCCCCTTTTAACGCTTGGTGGATACAATAACTCGGTACGCGGTTTGATTTCTCGCCGTAACCGTAACACGCAAAAATGTTTAAGCAACGTATATCGTCGCGATTGGTGGTATATTGAGAAATTTGCAATTTAGACAGTCCGTACGGCTCTGCCGGAGTATATAAACCGATTTCGCTTTCTTTTACGCGCTCTAACGAGCGGGAGCGGTCATACATAGCACCCGAACCAAACACAATCACACGGGTATCCGGGCGTTTGTAAGCAAGCAGATTATCTAACATGGCCCGGTTTTTTTTGACGGTATCGGTAGCATCCTGCTGGCCACGTACGCCGCCGACGCTGGCACAATGAATAATATAATCAGCCGGATGAGCGGTTAAACAAGCGCTGGCGGCCGCCGCATCACATAAATTTACTTCGGCGCTGGTTGGGCAGACAAGTGCATAGTCATTAGCGAGTATGCGCTTGAGATTTTTGCCGATAAATCCACGTCCGCCGGTCAGTAAAACAGTTTTCATTTTCTCTCGTGTTGTTCAATAAATTTACTAATTGTTTGAACGGTTTTTTGTACGTCTTCGTCCGTCAGATTTTGCGCCGTTCCCACCCAGAATGTATGTAACATAATAAAGTCGGTTACGGGTAATTGTTTGTAATCTTCTTCGGTCAGTTTGTTTGCTTTTTTAAGCGGCCCGTTGCCGATGCGCAGTTCAAAATCGGCCATCGTTACCATCGGTTGGCGTAAGAGGTTGCCCGCAAACAGTTGGCGCGTGCCGATACCGTTTTCTTCCAAGTACTCCACAAGTTGTTGTTTGGTAAACGGCGCCTCGTCTTTGACAGAGATTAAAAAGCCAAACCACGACGGAGCACATTTCTCACTGACGTGCGGTAAGATTAAATACTTTTCCCATTTTTTCAGTCCGTTAAGTAAAATTTCAGCGTGTTCACGGCGCATTTCCAAAAAGCGGTCTAATTTTTTTAGTTGCGCTAGGCCCACGGCCGCTTGCCAATCGGAAATTTTCAAATTGTAACCGATATGCGAATAGGTATATTTATGGTCGTAGCCAAACGGTAAATTGCCCAGTTGCATATTGAAACGATTTTTGCAGGTGTTATCCGTTCCCGGTTTGCACCAGCAATCACGTCCCCAATCACGGTAGGACATTAAAATACGGTACAGTTGGGCATCTTTAGTGATAACCGCCCCCCCTTCTCCCATCGTAATATGGTGGGCCGGGTAAAAACTAAAGGTACCGATATGGCCCGTCGTGCCGGCATATTTGCCGTTCCATTTGGCGCCTAGCGCATCACAGGAGTCTTCAATAACCCACAGATTATGTTTTTGCGCAAGAGCCATAATTTTATCCATATCAAACATATTGCCTAGCGTGTGGGCCAAAAAGATGGCACGCGTTTTGGGCGAAAGGGCTTGTTCAATTTTGCTTACATCAATGTTGTAGGTACCGACTTCGCAATCTACAAACACCGGAATAAGGCCGTTTTGCATAATGGGGTTGACCGTCGTAGGAAATCCAGCGGCAACGGCAATTACTTCATCGCCTTTTTTTAAGCGTTTTTCGCCTAGTTTGGGCGAAGTAAGCGCGGTAAGTGCCAACAAATTAGCGCTGGAACCGGACGTAGTAGTTAAGGCAAACGGTACGCCGAGTTTAGCAGCAAATTCTTTTTCAAATTCGTCGTTAAAACGTCCGGCGGTTAGCCACATATCTAACGACGCATCCATCATATTAACAAGTTCTTCTTCGCCAATGTTTTTACCTGACGCAGGAACATAAGTTTTCGGTTTGGCTGCTTGTTCTTCTTTGAGCGCGCGGGCATACTCTTTGGCGAGTTCTTTAATTTTGGTACGTAATTCTTGTGTGTTCATTTACTTACTCCAAGGTAGATTTTTGTGTTGGGCCGCAGCGATAAAATCCGCAATTTGCCCGAGTGAAAATGCGTGCATATCGGCTTTTTTACCATAAAAGGCCTGATACCACGCGGTTGTTTTTTCAATGGCTTCATGTGCCGTATAGACGGGGCGCACGCCAAGAATTTTATCTGCTTTTTCAATATTGAGTTGCAGTAGGTTGGCTTCATGCAATCCATCGCCGTTACCCACTTTAACTTGTCCGTTGCCCCATACTTTAGCGACGTACTCGGCCACTTCGGAAACGCGTACATCTTTATTCATTTCCGGGCCGAAGTTAAAACCGTCGGCATATTTAGTGCCTTCTTCTAAAAGTTTCTGGCCTAAACGCAAATATCCGGCGAGTGGCTCTAGCACGAGTTGCCAGGGACGCGTGGCATGCGGATTGCGAATTTCTACCGTTTTACCGGCTTGAAACGCACGGATACAATCGGGAATTAAACGGTCTAATGCCCAATCTCCCCCGCCGATAACATTTCCGGCGCGTGCCGTAGCCAATGCAAAAGGTTTGCCGTCTGTCAAAAAAGAGCGGCGGTAGGAAGAAGATAAAATTTCTACGCATCCTTTGGATGATGAGTACATATCATATCCGCCGAAAGGTTCATCTTCTTTGTAGCCTTCTTTTTTCTCTTTATTTTCGTAACACTTATCGGTAGTAACGTTGACAAACGCTTTGACAGATGGCGTTTTGCGCGCGGCTTCTAATACGTTTAACGTGCCCATCACGTTTGTTTCGTAAGTAAGTACCGGCTCGGAGTAACTGAGCCGAACAAGCGGTTGGGCGGCTAAATGAAATACGATATCGGGTTGATGTTTAGCAAAAAAACTTTCCAACGTTTTTGCGTCGCGGATATCGGCAATTTTGCTGTCTTTTAACAAATGCCCCAAATCTAACACGTCATATAAGCGCGGGTTCGTGTCTGGCAATAAAGAATATCCAACGACGTTTGCGCCTAATTCTTTGAGCCACAACGATAACCAACTTCCTTTGAAACCGGCGTGCCCTGTAATAAGAACTGTTTTCCCTTGATAAATGTTATTAAACGGCATATTACTCCTTCCACACTTTCCACGGGGCTTGGTTGTTATCCCATAGTTTGTTCAAATCATTTTTATCTTTGAGCATATCCATCGGATGCCAAAACCCGGTATGTTTATAAGCATTTAATTGCCCGTCTTTAGACAGGTTAAGCATCGGGGCACGTTCAAACATGATTTCGTCGGAGTTTTCCGGCAGATAATTAAATACTTGCGGTTCACAAACCATAAACCCGGCATTGATCCACGAGCCGCCCTGTTTGGGTTTTTCCGAAAAATTAGAAATGCGTCCGTCGGCTTCAATATCTAATGCCCCGTATTTCCCTTCCGGTTGATAGGCGGTTAACGTGCAGTATTTGTGCGAATCTTGGTGATTTCTAACCAGTGCGCCGATATCAATATCGGCTACGCCGTCGCCGTAAGTAAGCATAAACGGCTCGTTACCAATGAATTTTTGAGCGCGTTTGATGCGTCCGGCCGTTAACGTATCTCGCCCGGTATAAAGGAGCGTTACTTTCCACTGTTCACACGCATTGCGGTGAATATTAACGGAGTTGTCGGACAAATCCACCGTAATATCAGAATTACGCATATAATAGTTGACGAAGTAATCTTTAATCACTTCTTGTTTGTATCCGGTTAGCACGATAAAATCATTAAACCCGTAATGCGAATAGGTTTTCATAATGTGCCATAAGACGGGATACCCACCGATTTCCACCATAGGTTTAGGTTTAATGCTGGTTTCTTCGCCAAGGCGCGTGCCAAGGCCTCCGGCCAAAAGAAGAACTTTCATTTATTGCCTCCTGTAAGCGTTTGTAAAATAGAGTCTATATTTTCCGCTGTAAGCGGAGTGTAAACTTCGTCAATATGTTTACAAATTGTTTCTTTGTCTAATTTGGAAAAATCTACGCGAAGTAGTTTTTTGCGAATTTCCGGCTCAAAGCGGTATTTAATGACTTTCGCCGGATTACCGCCGACAATCGCATACGGCTCTACATCTTTAGTTATTACGCTACCCGCCGCAATGATGGCCCCTTGCCCGATATGCACGCCCGAGCAAATAATAGCGCCCATTCCAATCCAAACATCATCTCCCACGATGATATCGCCCTTACTTTGTGCTTCGCGTGTTTGCAAGCCGAATTTGACTTTGAACGGATAGGTGGACAAACCCGTATAGGGGTGTTCGCTGGCTAAAATAAACGAAACGTCGCCGGCTATAGAACAATAATTGCCGATTTGTAACTTTGTATTTTGGTCGGAGTGTGTGAGTACCCGCAAAATTCCATAGGTGCCTTTCCCGACGGTCACTTTGTCTAAATCAAAGTCGTTGGCGGGGTAAGTATCGTTATGTGCGTTTAGCACGCGCCATTTACCGTCAAAAGTTTTTTCCGGGGCTACTTTCTTGCTCCACACGCGCACACCGCACAGGTAATATCTTGTCTTATGGTTGTCTTTAATTTTTTTCCATAAACTCATGGGGACGTTTCCTTTACATATTGCCGGCTAATTGTTTAATTAACTGGCGTTTATTTTTATAATACGTATAGATACTCTTTAATAGCGTTCTTTTTTCACCGGTGCTCAAATGATAGCGCAGTTGGTAATAACGCGTCACTAACATCAGTTTCCAAAAGGGGGTAGGGCTTATCACATGGGCCTTCAAAAAGCGGTAACAGGCATTATTAAAGGGATTAGCAAATAATTTTTTAACTTCCGTATTTCTAAAGAAAATACGATGGAGTTTAGCAATTTTTTCTCCGTTTTCGTAGGATGCATATTTGAACGGAATTTTGCCTAACGCCTTTTGTCCTTTTTCATCCATTTGTTTTTCATACCAAAGGCTTAACTGCCACACGGGATCGGTTTCTTTTGCATAGTGAGAAAGCACCACGCGATGTGCCCCGGAATCGTACCCGGTAAAATGGAAAAACCGAAGCGGACGGCCGTTTACAAACCACCCGTCTTGTTCATTTCCGGTAATTTTACGGGTAACTAAATTCCATGTGGCCACGTTATATTCCTGCTCGCGGATGACTTTTACTCCGTCGAATAAGGCCGGAATAAAATCCCCCCATTTTTGATCGGTAAATAATCCTTTGGGGATATCGTCGTAACAATAGTGCATCAATCGGTCGGCCCACCAATTCAAAAAAGCCATCCCGTTTTTGTCGTTTTTAACAGCGAAAAAACCGAAATTATAAATTCCGTGTTGTAGGGAGCAAAGTTCGTTGTCTTCTATATCCTTTGGCGTAGCGGACGGTTCGGTTTGGTGTGGGGTCAGCAAGACACTATAGGTATCTAACATTTGGCTAAGTGGGGTTAAGTCGTTAAATACGCCGATATCCGGGTCTAAATACACGAGTTTATCCGTATTTGTTTGTTTTAAGATGTGTAAAGCGGCCGCCCCTTTTACTGCCGTGCATAATTCCACCACCGTGTGTGAAAAAAACCATTGGGCATTATTTTCGGTTTGGATAAAATCTTCGGCTCTCCAAACATAATCAAAATCTTCTTTGGCAAGGTCAAAATCTTTTGGTAAATCATCGGAAATTACCAAGTGCATAACAGCATCCGGATTGTGTTTTTTTAAAGTAGCCGCCAACACGCGGGCTTTAGGAATGTAACAAGTAGTAACGCTGGTAAAGAAATGCATGTTAATTCTCCTTACGGTTTTTTAATACAAACGATATAATTTCTTGTAAATTTTGTTTAGGGTTAATTTCATTAAGCACAAGGCCCTTCTTGTATCCGGCTACCCGTTCGGCCGGTGCTCCCATATTATAGCAAGCCACCGGCAGGCCCATATCCATGGCTTCGGTGGTGGTGTAAGAAAAAGTTTCCGGAACAATGGAAGGAATAAAAATAATATCTAATTGATATTTTTTAATCAGTTTGGGTAAATCTTCCCGACGGTACTCCCCGGATACGTTCAAAACAGTCGATGGCTTATCATACGGCCCGATGACTGTGAAAGTTGTGTTCGGGTCGGTATTTTGGGCGCAAATTTGTTCAATCACTTTTTTGCCTTTTGCCACATTGGAGGCTCCTCCCAAAAAACCGATATTGACGGTTTTATGAGGGGCTACCGTTACAACCGGCAACGGAGAAACCTGATGCGCGATGATTTTAATTTTAGTTTTTAATTGCGGATAAACACGTTCAAAAAGCAACTGAGTTGATTTAGAAAAAACAATCAATTCATCTAAGGTGTTATCAAAAAATTCTTGCCATCCCTTACGCCAAGAAACGATATCATGAAAGCCCGAACGCAACAACGGATGAAAAGTTTGTTTTTCACAGCAACTGGCACATGCAGACAAATCTTTTAAGCCGCAAAATTTTTCGTTACTATCCAATAAGGTATAACTGGGGCAAATACCGAAATAGTCATGTCCGCGGGCGGAAACTTTAATTTCCGGATGACGCTTTTTGAATTGATTTACTGTTTTCAATACATCTAAAGCGTTCTTATATCCCACTAAATTATTTACTACTATTTCGGTGCAAGGCAAATCGGTCAGTTCGTCTAACGAGTTAAACAAACAATATCCGATTTCGCGATTGGGCGTATGTAAGAAAAAAAGATCAAAATCGTGCCAATACTGCAAACGTAACACGAGCGCTTCTTTTTTTAAGATAGTAAATTGCTTGTAAGAATAAGTTTCCGTCCCCCCGCCTAAATTATGGTCTATCCATAAAATAACGCGATTCGTTGGGTGCGCGGCAATTTGTTTGTTAAAACTCGCTATATCGGGAAGTTGCGGGTTTTGTGCGGTAAATGACGAATAGATCCGTTTATAGTGTAATATCGGCACACAGCACAATTGCAACGTCCGCGAAAAAGGAGTGCGGGTTTCCTTAACGATAGGAAACTTTCCCCACGTATATTCGCGGATTCTTTTGCCGTGAAGATTCGTCAATTTTTTAGTTAACATACGTTTATTTTCTATTCAAATACCACGTAACGGTTTTTTTAATACCGGTTTCAAAATTTTCGTCGGCTTTCCATCCGAGTTCGGTTTCCAGTTTAGTTGCGTCAATGGCGTAACGGCGGTCGTGCCCGGCACGGTCTTTTACAAAGGTAATAAGCGTTTTGTAACTTTTTCCGTTAGCAGCGGGTTTTAAGTTGTCTAACAAGGTACAAATAGTATCTACAATTTGCAAGTTGGTGCGTTCGTTGCGTCCGCCGATATTATAGGTTTCTCCCGCTTGCCCTTTTTGCCACACAAGCGCAATGCCTTTACAATGGTCTAACACATACAACCAATCGCGCACGTTTTTTCCATCGCCGTAAATCGGGATAGGTTGCCCAGCCAAACATTTGCGGATAATGGTGGGAATGAGTTTTTCATCGTGTTGTTTGGGGCCGTAATTATTAGAGCAGTTGCTCGTAGTAACATTGAGTCCGTAGGTATGATGATAGGCGCGTACGAGTAAATCACTGGACGCTTTACTGGCCGAGTATGGACTATTCGGTGCATACGGTGTCTTTTCGGTAAAAAATCCCGTTTCGCCAAGTGTCCCATATACTTCATCGGTAGAAATATGATGAAAGCGGCATGTTGAGTAGCCGGGTTTCACTTGCCCGGGAGCAGCCATCCAATGTAAGCGTGCGGCTTCCAATAAGTTAAAAGTGCCTTCAATGTTTGTTTGAATAAACGGACGCGGCCCGGTAATGGAATTATCTACATGCGATTCGGCGGCGAAGTGAAACACGCCGCGGATGTCGTATTTTTCAAATAAATCTTTGACGAATTTTTCGTCACAAATATCGCCTTTTACAAACGTATAGCGCGGGTTGTTTTCGCACTCTTTTAAGTTGGCTAAATTGCCCGCATAGGTCAGTTTGTCTAAATTGACGACGTGATATTGTGGGAACGTCTCCAAAAAATAGGGGATGAAATTCGCCCCGATAAAGCCGGCTCCGCCGGTAACTAAGATAGTTTCGTTAGACATTCTTCCACTCCTTGTGTCCAATGAGGTATAGACACACCAAATTGATTTTTGATTTTTGATTTATCCAATACCGAAAATGCCGGCCGTTTAGCAGGCGTAGGATATTGGCTGGTAAAAATGGGCGTTACCGGGCAAGGAACGGCGGCGCGGTGCAACGTGTACCACGCCAAATCGTACCACGAGCAAATTCCTTCATCGGTAAAGTGGTAAATTTCGCGTGTGTTTGGCGCGATTTTCGGTAAAATTTGCACGATCGTTGACGCTAAATGCGGGGCGTATGTCGGCGAGCCGACTTGGTCGCACACGACGCCCAGTTGTTCTTTCTCCCGGCCGAGCCGCAACATCGTTTTGACGAAGTTTTTTCCGTACGGACTATACAACCACGCTGTGCGTAAAACGGCAGCCGTTTTGGCATATTTTAAGACGGCTTGTTCGCCTTCGTATTTTGTTTGTCCATACACGCCGAGCGGGCGGACGGGTGCATTTTCGCCAAGCGGAGTGTTGGACGAACCGTCAAACACATAATCGGTAGAGATATGCACGAGCGGAATGTTTAACTCGGCGGCGAGTTTAGCCAAATTGGCCGGGCCGTCCGCGTTAATTTTGCGGGCAAGTTCCGGTTCGCTTTCTGCTTTATCCACATTGGTATAAGCGGCGCAATTGATAATGGCGGTTAAAGCATGTTTTTGCCCAAAAGACAAGACGTCTTTTTCGTTAGTGATATCCAATTCCCCCACGTCGGTCAGTACGCATTTTGACGCGGGTAAAATATCTTGTAAACAGCGGCCCAGTTGACCATTTGCACCGGTGATTAAAAACATGGATGCTCCTTATACGACGAAAATGATGCGTTTTTAAGGTCTTTGTCCGATAGCAACGCTTTGTTCAAATCAATTTTCCAATCTATGTTTAATTCTTTATCGTTAAAAAGCACGGCACCTTCACTGGCTTTGTTATAAAAGTTATCGCATTTATAAGCAAATTTGGCAGTTGGTGTTAAGACGGAAAAACCATGGGCAAACCCGTGCGGAATGAAAAATTGTTTTTTATTCTCGCCGGAAAGTTCCACCCCATACCATTTGCCGAACGTCGGGCTACCGGCTCGTAAATCTACCGCCACATCCCACACGGTGCCTTCCAATACGCGTACCAATTTGGCTTGCGCAAACGGCGGGCGTTGAAAGTGTAAGCCGCGCAAGGTGTTTTGTGTAGAAAAACTTTCGTTATCTTGTACAAACGTGATATCAAGGCCCGCTTCTTTCCACGTGCGCGCGCTGTAACTTTCAAAAAAGTAGCCGCGGTTATCTTGAAATACCGTCGGTGTAAAAACGATAAGTCCGTCAATTTCCGGCTTAAAAAAATCCATTTTTCTGATCCTCCGGTAGTCCGGCCAGATATTGCCCGTATTCGGTGTTTTTAAGTTGTTGGGCACGGGCTAACAATTGCTCGGCATTGATCCAACCCTTTTTGAAGGCAATTCCTTCCAAGCAGGCAATTTTAAGTCCTTGCCGGCTTTCCAACGCTTCTATAAAAATAGATGCCTTGATAAGATCGGCGTGTGTGCCGGTGTCTAACCATGCCATGCCGCGTCCCATCAGTTCTACGGACAGTTCCCCCCGTTGTAAATACCAATCGTTCACAGACGTAATTTCTAACTCTCCGCGGGCGGACGGTTTAATCTGTTTGGCTACATCCACGACACGGTTGTCGTAAAAGTAAAGCCCGGTTACTGCCCAATTAGATTTGGGGTGTTGGGGTTTTTCTTCAATGGAAAGGGCTTTTTTGTCCGCGTCAATTTCCACCACGCCGTAGGCTTGCGGATTTTTGACGTGATAGCCGAATACGGTAGCGCCTGTTTTGCGTGCGGCGGCGTTTTTGACTAACTGTTGTAAATCATGCCCGTAAAAAATGTTGTCGCCCAAAATTAAACATACGCTATCTTTCCCGATAAATTCTTCACCCAAAATAAATGCTTGGGCCAACCCTTCGGGGCGGGGTTGTTCTACATAAGAAAACTGCATGCCGTACGTGCTTCCGTCGCCGAGTAAATGGCGAAAAGCGGGTAAATCTTTGGGAGTGGAAATGATAAGCACTTCGCGAATGCCTGCAAGCATCAATACCGAAAGCGGATAATAAATCATCGGTTTGTCATAGACGGGAATGAGTTGTTTGGAAACGGCTAATGTGGCCGGGTATAAACGGCTGCCTGTACCGCCTGCTAAAATAATTCCTTTCATGAGTTTTCTCCCTTAGATATAGATATACTTATTTTACTAATTTTAGGGCGAGAATAGCAAACGAAAACTTGGAATTTATGAAATGAAAAAAAGCAAAAAAATCCCGGGTCGTTTAGACCCGGGTTTTTTGTTAGAAACTAAAAGATTGAATTACTGATGAGTTACTAACCGGATGAGAACTCCCGTAATAATACTTAATACATTGGGATACCGTTACATAAGTTGTACAATGCTTTTTATCGCAACCGCCATTGATGCCGCCTAATCCGTATTTAATATGGCTATGGTCGTGATTCTCTTGTATGTAATAATATTCCAATCCTAATAATCCGGAATTACAATTTTGCTCTTGCCCCGGTTGGTACCTGAAATACGTATCCCCAATATGGTAACTGCTTGAGGTCAGGTGCGGTGCCCAGCCGCCGTTATATAAATTCCCCCAAACGGTGCCAAACCCTTCACACCAACGTTCTCCTTGGTCTCCGCACCAACTACCCATCCATCCGTCCCAATGTTCATCATTATAGTACCATTGGTTAGTATAGACGGTTGCATACCGCCAACAAGTGCTTTTATCCCAATTGGCTTCAGAAGGATCTTCCGTCGTGCTACCATCGGCCTTAAGATATACCATGGTCGGTTCAGTGGGTTCATAATTCCCGCCGTTTTGTGCACAGGTTCTAATGTATCTGACGGGGGCCGTTGCACTGCCTGACCACCCACTACCTAATACGTAACTGTTGCTACACAGTCTGTTAATAGTTCGGTCTTCGCTGGTAGGCGTGCAGGTTACGTCGCAGTTATCTAAAGCAAGTACATAAGCATATTTATCTTGATTGGATAATTTACGTTTTACCCAACGTAACTGACAGCTGTTATTCGTTAAGTCAACAGAAGAATAAAATGAACTTGAACTGTCATTCTCCTTATATTTTACTTGCGTAGGACGTATAATATCCGTAGTTCCTAACGTGAAACCCGATGTGGATACATTATCTTCCAAAGCCGCATTGATTAAAGTTACCGAATCGTCGGACATACCGTCATCTTCCGGCATTCTTACTTCTACGTTAGTAGCGTGTAACGTTTGTGCATATTGGTATAAGTTATGGTTAACCTGTAATGCATTTAAG